>NZ_JCAFRY010000005.1:0-271736 GCF_059368675.1 Stenotrophomonas sp. YJH_SMC_120 | reverse complement strand
AGTTGCTTGATCAAACGTCTGCAAGATGGACAATCATCCTTCCTGCAGGCGCCTTCACAAGATACCTGCGCATACTTTCAAAGATCTTGGGAAGTGGCCTCAGCGCCGTTCCCGTGTGCTGCGAAGTTTCCTTCGTAGCGAAGCCGCCCATTATAGCCGGCTTTTCCGCTTCGTCAACACCTTTTTTCAAGGCCGCCTCACCGGAGTGGACGTTGTTGCCGATGCTGCTTCGTCGTTGGGCCCGAGGGCCTTTCGTCGTTGCGAGCCGCCTATTATGCCGGACTTTTCGAGTCCGTCAACACCTTCGTTCGATCATCTCGTTCGTCGGTGGTGGCGTTGCTGGTTGCGTGCCGTTTCCGAAGAAGCGGTGCGCTGCAGCAAGGGAGCGAATTCTAGAGATCCTGCAGATTTCGTCAAGCATTTTTTTGCAGGGTGATGACAGAACCAAGGCAACATCACGCATGGCATACGCTCGAAGATCACTGTGGCGTTGACCGCGCGTTGCGCGGTCAACGCCACAAGGGCTATCAATGCACGGATGCACAGTGGAGAGACGGCAATGAACATGCAGGTGCCGCAAGCGTGGTGGCGCGACCTTTCAGTACCGGCCCTCGTTGCCGGCTTCATTACTGTGCTGGTCGGCTTCGCCAGTTCGGCCGTCATCGTGTTCCAGGCTGCACAAGCTGTCGGTGCCAATCAGGCGCAGATCGCTTCATGGATGTGGGCACTGGGACTGGGCATGGGTGTCACCTGCATCGGACTGTCACTGCGCTATCGGGTACCGGTGGTGACCGCATGGTCGACACCGGGCGCGGCGATGCTGGTGGTCGGTGCCGGCGGCGCATCTCTTTCCGAGGCCACCGGTGCATTCCTGCTCGCTGCGGTTCTGGGCACGCTGGCTGGCTTCTCCGGCATCTTCGCCCGGTTGATGCAACGGGTACCGATGGCGCTGGCCGCCGGCATGCTGGCCGGGGTGCTGCTGCGCTTCGGTCTGGACGTGTTCGTGGCCATGAACACCCAGCTGGTACTGGCGCTTGCCATGTTCGCCACGTGGCTGGCCGGACGCCGCCTGTTCCCGCGCTATGCGGTCATCGCCACCCTGCTGGTCGGCATCGCGGTTGCGGCCAGCCGTGGCCTGCTGCACGCACAGCAGGTGCAGCTGCAACTGGCGGTACCGCAATGGGTGACCCCATCCCTGTCCTGGACCGCGGTGGCCGGCATCGCCCTGCCCCTGTTCGTGGTCACCATGGCCTCGCAGAACATTCCGGGCGTGGCGGTGATGCGGGCATCCGGCTACGACGCCCCGGTGTCGCCGCTGATCGGCTGGATCGGTGTGGTCAATACACTACTGGCGCCGTTCGGTGCGTACGCGCTGAACCTGGCGGCAATCACCGCCGCGATCTGCATGGGCCGCGATGCCCATGAGGACCCGGCACGACGCTATACCGCCGCCATGGCGGCAGGTGCCTTCTACATCGTCATCGGGCTGTTCGGTGCCACCGTGGCCGCACTGTTCGCCGCCTTCCCCAAGGAGCTGGTGGCCTGCGTGGCCGGTATCGCGCTGTTCGGCACCATCGCCAACAGCCTGGCCAGTGCGCTGGCGGTAGAGCGGGACCGCGAGGCGGCACTGGTCACCTTCCTGGTCACCGCCTCGGGCGTCTCACTGGCCGGCATCGGCTCGGCGTTCTGGGGCCTGGTGGCCGGTGCGCTGTGCCTGCTGGTGCTGCGGCCCCGTCAGGACCGCTGACCCACCCTACCCGGCCAATGCTGCGCCGACGATGCTCAGCGCCACCGCGATGACGATGGCGATCAGTGTGGCGACCACGCTGGTGCCGCCACGCGCGGTCAGCTCGCTGCGCAGCCGTGCATCATCGTCGCCGGTGACGGCACGGGCCTGGGCGATCAGGCGCTGGCAGTGCGCCAGGTACCAGCTGTTGCCAAAGATGCCTGTGGTGATGCTCAGCGCGAAGGTGATGACCAGCGACAGGCCATCCGGCACATCCAGCAAGGTCTCCACCACGCTGATCAGCAGCAGCAGGCCAGCCCACATCGCCGCCAGGCGATACATCCGGCGGTACATCATCCAGATCAGGCCGAGCAGGAAGGCCGGCCAATGCCAGGTGCCACTGCCCGTGGCAATGCCCTGATCCAGCCGCCAGCGCTGGCGATAGATCGGGAAGTTGCCGCCGACCACGCTGGCGTACAAGGCCATCTCGCCCTCCAGCCCGGCAGCCGCAGCCCTGTCCGGTGCAGCGACCGGTGCACGATAGGGATCGGACGGGTCGCCGACATCCGGCGCGATGCCCTCAACCGCAGGGGCTGCGTCGATATCCAGGGCCGGAACCACCTCGACGGGGGTGGAAGCCTGCTCCAGTTCCGCCAACGGCCGCCATGAGGGCATGCCTTCGCACCAGAGCAGGGTGCGCGCCGTAACCGTCCCTTCCTGCTGCAGCTGGCGAAGACCGGCCAGATCCACCGGCCCACTGCTCTGCCTGCCATTGGCGTACCACCATTGTGCTTCCTGCATGTTTTCCGTCCTTGCTACCTGCATCGACAAACTGAAATCGTTGTCCGCGCCTACAGCGCGGTACTGCCCAGGGTCTGCACCAGCTGATGGCGCGCACCCGGCGCAAGCGTAATCTGCTCCGGGCCTGCGTTGGCCACTTCCAGGCATACGTAATCGCGCCAGCCCTCGCCGACATCGGCCATCCTGGCTGCCGCCTCGGCGCCCGGATTCCAGACCACCAGCGTCTGGCTGCCTTCGCTGCGGATCTCGATCCGCCGCTGCAGTACGGGATCATGCAGCACGTAGTGGCCCCCGGCACTGGTATAGATGCGATCGCTGCGACCGGGATCACGCGGATCGCGCAATGACCACGGTCCCTGTTGCAGGCGCAGCTGCGCATAGTCCTCGTACTTGTCCAGGTACTGCAGGCCGTCAAGGCCCTCGACCTCGACCCGCTTGGCATCGCCCACCCGGAAATAGCTGTGCAGGGCCTGGGTGAAGGTCACCGGCGAGGTTCCGGTGTTCTCGGTGACCAGCTGCTGGCGCAGCTGGCGGCCAATGCGCAACTGCATCTGCAGGCGCAGGCCGCGATCGGCGCTGGGCGCAGGCGCCAACTGCAGCTCGACCTCGCCATCATCGCGCTGGCTGGCCTGCAGAAGCTCCCAGCGCGCGGTACGTACCAGGCCATGCGCCGGTACATCGGCGCTCTGGCCCTGGCGACCGAACCACGGCCAGCACACCGGGACGCCACCGCGGATGGGCGTGGGCAGCTCGGCGCGCGTGGGCGAAAGCCACAGCAGATCGGGCTGCCCATCAGGAACGAACGACAGCAGCTGGCCGCCGAACACGCTGACGACCGCCGTGGCGTTGGCGGTTCGCACCTGCCAGACCTCCAGGCCGTGATACAGGCCGGTGCTGATGTCCGGATTCGACTGCATGCGATGACGCTCCTTGAAGACCGCGGCGATGATGTCGCGGTCAACGTGCCGCCGGCAAGGCTTTCTGCCCAGCGGGTGCGATGGCGGCCGCCTCTTCCTGCAGCGTGCGCAGGATGCGCTGGCCTGCGCGGCCGTCCACCTCGCTCCAGCCCAGGCGCTGCTGCTCGGCCTGGATCGCGCGGCGCGTGGCGGTACCGATCATGCCGTCGGCGGCACCGATATCGTGGCCGCGGGCCAGCAGCAGGGTCTGCAGCTGGCGGCGCTCATCGCGGCCCAGGCCCGGGTCATCGGTCGGCCAGGCGGTGGCCAACCCGTTGCCGCCACGCAATTGGTCAGCCAGCGTCGCGATCGCCAGCGCATAGCTTTCGGCGGCGTTGTAGCTGTAGATCGCGTCGTAGTTGCGGAACACCAGCAATGCCGGGCCCTTGTTGCCGGCCGGCAGCAGCAGCGCCGCGCGCGCATCCGCCGGCAGATTGGCCGGAGCCAACACGCTGCCATCCAGCGCAGTCACGCCCTGCGCACGCCAGTCGGCCAGGGCGCGACGCTGGGTGCGGCCGGCCTGGCTGGCGTGGAAGCCCGCAGGAACGCGGACTTCCACGCCCCACGGCTCGCCGCTGCGCCAGCCGGCGCGCTTGAGGTAGTTGGCGGTGGACGCCAGCGCATCGGGAATGCTGCCGACCAGATCGCGGCGGCCATCGCCATCACCGTCCACGGCGATGCGCGCATAGGTGCTGGGCATGAACTGCGTATGCCCGAAGGCACCGGCCCAGGAGCCGGTGAGCCCCTGGGCCTGCAGGTCGCCGCGGTCGATCAGCTTGAGCAGCGCCAGCAGTTCACCGCGGAAGAAGGGTTGGCGACGGCCGGCGCAGGACAGCGTGGCCAATGACTGCAGCAGCGGGCGCTTGCCGAACACGCGGCCGTAGTCGCTCTCCACGCCCCAGACCGCGACGATGGTGGCCGGATCGACGCCGTACTGCGCCGACACGCGATCGAGCAGGTCGCGGTGCTGCTGCAGCAGGGCGCGGCCATCAGCCACGCGCGGGAGATCGACCAGCGCGGCCAGGTAGTCCCAGATCGGCGTGGTGAATTCGGGCTGTGCATCGAGCAGGCCGAGCACGCTGGGGTCCGGGGTGAGGCCGGCGGTGATCGCGTTGAAACGGTCGGGACTGATGCCTTGTGTCGCAGCGGTGGCCTGCAGGCCCGACAGGCAGCGGCTGAACGCCGGATCGATGTCGCCGGCAGGCGCGGCGGGCGCTGTCGGCGCCGAGGCAAGAGCGGCCGCCAGGCCGAGCGTGGTCAGAATGGGCATGGCGTCCTCCGTGTTGCCGTTGCACGGCCATCTTAGGGGTAGCGGTGCTGCTGAACCTGAAGCGGTACCGGCTGGCCGTCCGCCCTAGATGGCACGCAACAGGCGCAGGCCATAGGCCGGGCCTTCAGCATCCCAGCGCTGCATGACCTGCAGGCCAGCCGGCTGCAGCAGCGCTTCGAAGCTCTCGTCGGTGTACTTGTGGCTGTATTCGACGCGGATCGGTTCGTCGGCCTCGAAATGGAAGGTCCGGCCATCCAGATGGACGTCCTGTGCCCGCTGGCTGACCAGATCGGTCTCGATGCGCAGCCGCGCGACGCTGTAGCGGGCACGATGACGGAAGCCCTGCAGATCGAAGTCGCTGCCGACCTCGCGGTTGAGGCGGGCCAGCAGGTTCAGGGTGAATGCGGCGGTGACGCCCTGCGCATCGTTGTAGGCCGCCTCGATCAGCGCCGGGTCCTTGTGCAGGTCGATGCCTACCAGGGCCAGGCCATCACGCCCCATGGTCTGGCGCATCGCGCGCAGCAGCGCGACCGCGTCCTCGCCTTCAAAGTTGCCCAGCGTGGAACCGGGGAAGAACAGCAGCCGTCGCGCGGGTTCGCGTTCGGGCATGGGTACGGCGACGGGACGGGTAAAGTCGGCACAGACCGGCAGCATCTCCACCTCGGGCAGCGCCGGGGCCAGGTGGTCGATGCTGGACAGCAGCGCGGCACGCGAGATTTCAATGGGCGTGTAGGCCACCGGGTCGTGCAGGGCGGCCAGCAGCAACGCGGTCTTGCGGCCACTGCCGCTGCCCAGTTCCACCACGTGCAGGTGCGGCCCGACGCTTCGGGCGATGTCCGGCAGTACCCGTGAAAGCAGGGCCAGCTCGGTGCGCGTGGGGTAGTACTCGGGGGTCTGCGTGATCTGCTCGAACAGGCGCGAGCCGCGCGCATCGTAGAAGTACTTGGACGGCAGCTGGCGCGGCGTGCGCGACAACCCGGCCACCACGTCGGTGAGGATCTGCTGGCGGCCGGGGGTGAGATCGGTCAGCGCCTGCAGTGCGTCGTGCACCGTACTCATGCGAGGTCCCTGGCCAGGCGCAGCCCGGAGAACTGCCAACGCGCCGGGGGCATGAAGAAGTTGCGGTAGCTGGCACGCACGTGGCCACGCGGCGTGGCGCAGCTGCCACCGCGCAACACCCATTGCCCGCACATGAACTTGCCGTTGTATTCACCGAGGTTGCCGGCGAAAGGGCGGAAGCCCGGGTAGGCGCCATACGCGCTGTGGGTCCATTCCCATACATCGCCGAACAGCTGACGCAGTCCACTGCCCCCTGCAGCCTGCGGGTGCAGCCGATCGTCATCGGCAAAATGACCGCGAGGCGGCAGCGTTGCGGCGGCAGCCTCCCACTCGAACTCGCTGGGCAGGCGCGCACCGGCCCAGCGGGCGCAGGCATCGGCCTCGTAGTAGCTCAGGTGGCAGACCGGCGCATGCGGATCCAGTTCGCGCCAACCGCCCAGGGTGTACTCGCGCTGCAGGGCGTCATCCCAGTACAGCGGGTGCTGCCAGCTCTCGGCTTCGCGCAGCGCCCAGCCTTCGCTGAGCCACCAGCGCGGTTCGCGGTAGCCGCCGGCGTCGATGAAGGCGCGGTACTCGGCATTGCTGACGGGGCGCTCGGCCAGTGCGTGCGCGGGGAGCAGCACGCGATGCGCCGGCGATTCGTTGTCGTAGGCGAAGGCGGTGTGCTGCGGCCAGGCTGCGGCGCCGATGGTGACGATGCGCTCGGGCGACTCGATCCAGCTCTGCGCACTGGCAGCGCTGGTTGCAGGCTGCAGGTCCTCGCGGTAGGCCGGCTGCAACGGATTGCACCAGAACGCGTGCTTGATGTCGGTGAGCAGCAGTTCCTGGTGCTGCTGCTCGTGCTGCAGGCCCAACTGCAGGTGCTGCAGTGCCTGCTCATCAAGGTCGCCTGCCGCCAGCCGCGATTGCACCTGTGCATCGACCTGCTGGCGGTAGTCGCGCACCTGCTGCAGCGATGGCCGCGACAGCAGCCCACGCTGCGGCCGGGCATGCGCCGGGCCGAGGCTCTTGTAGTAGCTGTTGAACAGGTAGTCCCAGGCAGGGTCATGCGCCGGTGCAGGTGGGAAGCCGGCCAGCACGAAGCGTTCGAAGAACCAGGTGGTGTGGGCCAGATGCCATTTGCTCGGGCTGGCATCGGCCATGCTCTGCAGCATGGCATCTTCGGCGCTGAGGGGGGCTGCCAGGTGCATGCTGCGGTTCCGCACACATGCGTACTGGCGGGCGAGATCGCGCTGCGGGGCAGCGACGGCGGTGGCTACGCTGTCCATCCGGGCAGCATCTGCGCAACAGGGTGAGTGCGATGTCATCGTACGACGTCAACGCGTTCACATGCGTGACCATCCCGCATTCAAGAAGCCGGTGCGAACGCCGCTAACGGCAATGCTGCGGCCGCGTCGTCACCGCGCTGGAATTCCTGCTTGCCCCTGCATCCGCTCCGCCAGCCTGCGCATTACCTGTTCGTGCTGCCCGCCGTGCTGGTTGCCGTGGTGCTGTGGGCAGCACTGGGCAACGAAGACGTTGCCAGTCCGGCCCAACGCATCCTGCCCTGGCTGCTGGCCTGCCTCGGCGCCGGCCTTGCCCTGCTCTACCACCAGGTGCGTACGCTCTGCCTGCTGCTGGTGGTGGCGGTCATGTTCGCGCTGCTGCACCAGGACGTGGGCGGCTACCTGCACAGCGGCCATGTCACAGCGCTGACACCGCTGCGCTTCCATGCCATTTCGGCCTGGTTGCCCTTGCTGTTCGCGGGCCTGGCATTGTGGCCCGAGCGCGGCCGCCGCCGCCGCGACCTGCTGCTGCGGGGTGTTGCCAGTGGCGCCGCGCTGGTGATCTTCCTGCTGCTGGCCACGCAGCAACCCCGGGGCATGCACGATCTGCTGTCCAACCGCCACTGGAGCTGGATTCCGGCCGACTGGAACGCGCTGGCACAGCTGCCAGCGCTGCTGTTCCTTCTGGCAACCGCCGCGCTGGGCTGGCAGGCCTGGCGGCATCCGCGCCCGTTGCACACGGCGATGCTGCTGGCCCTGCTGTGCCTGTGGTGGATGCTGCCACGGGTGTTCCTGCAGCCGGTGCTGCTGCCGGCACTGGCCAGTGCGGCCCTGCTGCTGATGCTGGGCGCGATGATGCAGGAGTCCTTCCATATGGCCTTCCGCGATGAGCTGACCGGCCTGCCGGGGCGCCGCGCCTTCAATGAGACCCTGCAGCGGGCGCGCGGCACCTACAGCATCGCGATGGTGGACGTGGACCACTTCAAGTCGTTCAACGACACCCACGGCCACGACACCGGCGACGATGTGCTGCGCCTGGTGGCCTCGCGCCTGGACCGGGTGGGCGATGGTGGCCGGGCGTTCCGCTATGGCGGCGAGGAGTTCGCGGTGGTGTTCCTGGATCGTCCCGCAGCGGCCTGCGTGGATGCAGTCGAGGCGCTGCGGCAGACCATCGAGGACACCCGCATGCAGCTGCGCGACCGGAGCACACGCAGCCGCGACGATGAAACGGGGCGCCGGCAGCGAGGACGCGGCGGAAGCGGGCAGACGGTGCAGGTGACGGTGAGCATCGGGCTGGCAGACAGCCGCGTGGATGAGCGGCCAGCGGCAGTGATCAAGGCCGCCGACCAGGCGCTGTACGCAGCCAAGGACGGTGGCCGCAACCAGGTCCGCGCGCATGCCGGCCAGCGCGTGCTGGCGGCACGCGGCGGCTGAGGCTCACACCGCGTCGAGGTAGTACCAGCGGCCGTCGACGCGCAGGAAGCGGCTGTGCTCGCCCATCTTCACCGCGCTGCCGCCGCCCACGCGGTAGCGGGCGGTGAAGCGCACTTCGGCGCTGTCGGCGCCGGTGACAGTGTGCTCGTGCACGGTCAGGCCCAGCCAATGCGTACGCTGGCCGGGTGCATCATCCAGCGACAACTCGGCCGGACGGGTATCCGGATGCCAGCTCTGGCGCAAATAGTCCGCCAGCCCCCGCACATAGGCGCTGTAACGTGATCGCATCAGGCGCTCGGCATCGGGGGCCGCCTCACCGGCATGGAAACGGCCACAGCAGGCGGCGTACTCGGCGGGAAGGCCGCAGGGGCAGGGATCGGTGGGTTTTCGGCTCATGCGGACATTGTCGCCGGGTTGTGCGGATGGATCCACGCGGGGCACCGGTCAACCAGTGCAGGACAGGCGTATGCTGTCGCGCCCCCATATCGATTGATCGCCGTGCTGGAACTGGTTCCCCCTGAGTTGTGGTGGCTGGTGGTCATCGCCTTCATCGCCGGGCTGGTCGATGCCGCCGTCGGTGGTGGTGGGCTGGTGCAGCTGCCTGGCCTGTTCACGGTGCTGCCGCAGCAGACGCCGGCGATGCTGTTTGGTACCAACAAGTTCAGTTCGATGTTCGGTACCGGTGCGGCCGCCTGGCGCTATGCGCGCAACGTGCGCTTCCCGTGGAAGCCGGTGTTGTTCGCGGCCGGCACGGCCTTCATCTTCTCCTTCGCTGGCGCCACCGCGGTAAGCCTGCTGCCCAAGGACGCGGTGCGCCCACTGGTGCTGGTGCTGCTGGTCGCGATGCTGGCCTACACGCTGTGGAAGAAGGACTTCGGCGCGCTGCACCGGCCACAGGAGATCGGCCGCCGTGAACTGGTGATCGCGCTGGCGATCGGTGCGGCGATTGGCTTCTACGATGGCTTCTTCGGGCCGGGCACCGGCAGCTTCCTGATCTTCCTGTTCGTGCGCTTCTTCGGGCTGGATTTCCTGCGCGCCTCGGCGGCGTCGAAGGTGGTGAACCTGGCGACGAATGTGGCGGCGATCTCGTTCTTCGTGCCGACCGGCAACATCCTGTGGCTGTTCGCGCTGCCGATGGCGGCGGCCAACATCATCGGCTCGGTGGTGGGCACGCGCCTGGCGCTGAAGGGCGGCACGCCGTTCATCCGCAAGCTGTTCGTGGGGCTGGTGGTGGTGCTGATCGCGCGGATGGCGTGGGATACGTTCCGCGCTGCGTGAACGCGGTTGCCGGCCAGCGGCCGGCACTACCGGGTCATGAACCCCGCCCATGGGTAGTGCCGGCCGCTGGCCGGCATTCCCATTCGATCGGGTCATGAACCCCGCCCATGTAGTGCCGGCCGCTGGCCCGCATTCCCCTTCAATCGGCCAGGTCAGGCCTCGGCTTCTTCCGGTTCGTTGGCCTGCTGCCGGCTGCGCTCGGGCAGCTTCAGGCGCTTGCCTTCCTCGTCATACTCGATCAGCAGCACGCCGGAATCGTGGCGACCGCTGATTTCGACGAAGCAGGCGCCGCCGATGAACGGTTCCAGCGTCATTACCGACTTCAGCGGGGTGGCAACCACCATCTGGAAGCCGAAGTTGTCGAAGATGTTCATTGCCAGTGCGGTGAACTCGTTGTCGGCCTTGTCGAAGGCTTCGTCGAGCACCACTGCGGCGTAGCTGGGCAGCTGGCTGTCAGCACCGCCGAGCTGGTAGCGCAGTGCCGCGGCCAGGCAGGTGGTGGCCAGTTTCTGGCGCTGGCCACCGGACTTGCCGGCGCCGCTGCGGTAGATCTCGACCTGCTGGCGCGTTTCCGCATCCAGCTCGACGCCGATGAACTCCACGTGCATGCGCACGTCCAGCACCAGCTCCCGCCAACGCTTGTCCTCGCCTTCCTGCGAGCCCAGGCGGTTGACCAGCTGGCGCAGCACGGTGAACTGCGATTCGGCCAGCTCGCGCTGCTCGGTCTGCTGCTGCGACAGCACTTCGCGCAGCTGCAGCTGGAACTCGCCCACTTCCGGCAGGCGGCGGTCGCTCAGCTCGATGGTCAGCAGCGTACCGCGGTTGAACGGCACCTGTTCCAGGCTGGCGTTCACTTCATCCAGGCGCTGGCCGATCGACTTGCGGGCCTCGGCGCTGTGGCGCTGCAGGGCCAGCAGGTTGTTCTTGCTCTGGTTCTGCAGCAGATCGAAGAAGCGCTCTTCGTGCTGCGGCAGGCCATCGCGCTCCAGTCGTTCGAGGCGTGCGAGGAAGTCCTCGGCCGAGGCCACCGACACGGTGAAGTCGCCCGATTCCTCCGGCCATTGCTGGATGAAGCGACGGAAGCAGCCGATCAGCTGGTTCTCGATGCGGTTGAGGTCCTGTTGCGAGGACGACAGCTGCTCGTTCAGCGCGTTGCTGACCTGACGCATGTGCGCTTCCAGCGTTTCCAGACTGAGCGGACCCTGCTCCTGCAGGCGCTCGGCAAGGCCGGCTTCCTGCTCCTGGGCCAGGCTCGGCAGCACCAGCGCACGGCTCTGCTGGCGCGCGCGGTCCAGGCGATCGCGTTCCTTGACCAGCTGCCCGCGCTCGACGCGGACGTCTTCATAGGTGCGGCGGGCCTGCTCGATGTCGGCACGCACGGCGTCGATCTGCCTGGCCAGCTTGGCGAGGTCGGCATTGCCTTCGCGCAGGTCGCGCAGCGTGGCCTCGATGTCGCTCAGGCGCTGCTGCGGGGCGGCGATGTCGATCTCGTTCCAGCTGATGCTGACCAGCTCGTGGCAGGCCAGGCGGCGTTCGTTGTCGCGGTCACGCTGCCCACGCAGGCGCGCGATGTCGGTCTCGCAGCTGGCGATGCGCTTGGCCAGTTCCTGAGCTTCGCGCTCGAAGGCGCCCACCTTGTCGTGGTTGTTGAAACCGAGGATCCAGCGACGGCGGTCGCCCACCGCACTGCGGTCATCCTTCTCGAAACGGTCGCCCGGATGCTTGACCTGGCCTTCGCGGGTGATGCCACGGTCGACGTTGCGCAGCTGCTTGGCGTCCACGCACTCGTAGTCGAATCGCTTGCCGAGCTCGCGGCGCAGCCAGCTTTCGAACACGTGTTCGCGCAGTTCCAGC
Source organism: Stenotrophomonas sp. YJH_SMC_120 (assembly GCF_059368675.1). Taxonomy (NCBI): domain Bacteria; kingdom Pseudomonadati; phylum Pseudomonadota; class Gammaproteobacteria; order Lysobacterales; family Lysobacteraceae; genus Stenotrophomonas; species Stenotrophomonas sp. YJH_SMC_120. Next base: position 260,093 of record NZ_JCAFRY010000005.1, on the reverse strand, counting down.
TTGTGCAGCAGCGACTTCGCCGACGGCTCACGGGCGAACGCATCATCGTTGCGGCGCACGCGGTAGTAGGTGAAGCGCATGCCCAGGTGGGTACGGTTCACCCACTCGGCGACGTCGTTGTAATGCTTGTCGTCGACCAGCAGCGACAGCGCGAAGCCACCCAGCACGCGCTCGATGGCACCCTGCCAGCCCTGCTCTTCCGAGCGGACCTGGATCAGTTCACCGACGAACGGCAGCGCCGCTTCAGCGATGCCGGTTTCCTCGGCCAGGCGCGCGCGCAGCTTCTGCATCGGCGCCGGGATGTTGGAGGGCGTGCGCTGCATCGCTTCGAGTTCCGCACGGACTTCGCCGAAGCGGCGCTCGTCATCGCGCTTGCCACCCAGGCGATCGCTGATCGCATCGTCCAGCGCCGAAGAGGCGCGCTGGCGGTCCTGCAGCTCGTTCTGTGCGCGCTCGACCAGTTCGGCGAAGCCGTGTGCGTCGTCCGGCAGTTCGGCCCCCAGCTGCTGCGCGGCCAGGCTTGCCTGCTCGCGCTTGGCCTGGCGGCGGTCGCGCTCGGCTTCGGCGCGGCCCTGCTCGCGTTCCAGTTCTTCGATGCGCTCACCGCCCTGCTGGCGGCGCTGCAGTTCCAGTTCGGCCAGGCGCTCGGTGTGATTGTCCAGTGCGGCACGGCGCTGGGCTTCTTCGCCGAGCAGGCCACGGTCACGCACGTCCATCTCGCGCAGGCGCGCTTCGATCAGCGCCTGGCGGCGGCTTTCACGGAAGCTGTCGACGCCGAGCTTGAGGGCTTCGTCGTCGCCGCGCCGGCGGTGCATTTCCTTCAGGTCGTTGTAGTAGGCGCGTGCCGGCAGCAGGGTCTCCACCTGGCGACGGGCGGTGACCACCGCCTGGTGCGCGCCATCGAGCTCGGCGAAGTCGCTGACCAGGCGCTCGGCGGCGTCGAAGGTCTTCGGCGTGTCGAGCATGAAGTCGCGCAGGAAGACGTTGAGGTCGCCCAGGTTCTTCGCCGACTGCGTCTTGTGCAGCAGGCGCAGCGCCATCTCGTTGTCGATGCCGAGCAGGTCGCGGAAGCGCTCGGCGTAGCCGGAGAAGGTGTCGAAGTGGTGCAGGTCGGACAGCTTCTGCTTGAGCTTGCGCAGGTCCAGGTCGAACCCACCAAGATCCTTGGCGATGTCGAACGGGCGCTCGGCAATCATGTAGTGCTTGCGCACGTCACCGGCCGAGGTGCCGTTGCCGGAGATCCACAGCAGGCGCACCAGGCTGACCACGCGGCCATCGCCGGCGCGGTATTCCAGCACCAGTGCGGTCCAGGTGGCGCCCTTGCGCAGGTACTGGGTGGCGATTTCGCCGGTGCCGCTGTCCTGCTGGTCAGCCCACGCGCCACGCACGTAGGACACCAGGTTGCGGTCGCGGCCACTGCGCTCGGCTTCACGCGCAGCAGCGTTGAAGTCGACGATGGCCGGCGGCGTCAGCAGCGCGGACATGGCATCGAGCAGTGTCGACTTGCCCGAGCCGGAACGTCCGACGAACAGGAAGCCGCGCTCGGCGATCGGTACTTCGGTCAGGCCGTTGAAGGTGCCCCAGTTGTGCACCTGCAGGCGGCGCATGCGGAACTGCTGCAGGCGCGGGTCCGGCAGGCCTTCGTTGAACAGGGCGGGAGTGTGCTTGGAGATAGCCATGCGATGGTCGGGTCTCTCAGGCCTCGGCGGCCGGGGTTTCGCGCAGCTGGCGGTAGACCGCCGAGAGCTGGGACACGTCTTCGGCGGAGAACAGCAGCTTCAGCGCCGGCGAGACTTCGTGGCGGTCTTCCTGGCCGCTGAGGCGGGTCAGGATGTGGTTGTCCTTCATCTTCTGCACCGCCGAGGCGACGCGGCGGTTGAAGCCGGCGCGGTCGGTGGACAGGTTCTTTTCGTAGATGGCCAGTGCTTCGGCCATTTCGGCATCGGCGACCACCGCGCGGTTGCCGCGCGCATCGGCTTCGGCCAGCTGCTGGCGCAGGTACAGCAGCAGCACCGAGTCGATGAAGGTCAGCGGCGAGGTGCGCAGCAGCACCGGCGCGTCGACGTCTTCGGTATCGGCCTGGCGGGTGAACGCCACGCCGCTGTCACGGTCGAGCACCAGTTCCAGGAACAGGTCCGCCAGCGACGAGCGGATGGCCGCTTCGCTGCGGATCAGTGCCGGCCACAGCTTGGCGTGGCGCAGCTGGTCGATGCTGGGGCCGATCAGCAGCTGGCACAGCGCGCGGCGCGCATCCAGCGGCAGGCGCCCGGTGTCGCCGAGGTAATAGACGTCGTTGCCACGGCGGGGCTGCGCCACGGCCGCCACCGGTTCGGCCTCGTAGGCGTCTTCCGCCACGTCGGCCTGCGCTGCGTCGATGGGATCTTCATGCCAGCTCATGGCGTCTCTCCTGGGTGAACCAAACCAGCGGGATGCGGGCGCGACGGACCTGGCCGTCGCCACCACGCCATTGCGCAAGCTCCTGCTCGCCGGCGACCACGTTGCCGAAGCGCGTGCCCAGCGACAGATAGCCGATGACGCTGCCAAGACCCTGCGGCGCCTCGCGCTGCGACAGGGCCTGGGCGATGCTGAGCCGCGGCTGTGCGTCGAGCAGGTCGTGCAGGTCGCGGCGCAGGGTGCGGAAGTCGATTTCGGACGAAGCGACCAGGTCGCCGACGCTCTCCAGGCTGATCGCGGCCGCGTCGTTGTACTCGACATTGCCGTCGACCTGGGCGCTGCGCGGATCATGCAGCTTCCACTGCGACCACGAGCGCAGGCGGCTGGTGGTCAGCTGCAGGTCGCGGCCGATGCCGCGTTGTGCGGGGAATTCGTCGCGCAGGGCCAGCGCTTCGGACTGCGCCTGCTTCAACAACTGGTTGAGGCGGCGCTGTTCCAGGTAGCCACGGCTCTGCACGAAGCCGCGCAGGCTGCGCGCGAAGTTCTGCAGGACGTCGTGTACCTGGCCACCGCGCTCGAGCATGGTGCTGGTGAAGCTGCGCAGGAAGTTGCGTTCGTTGCGGTCCAGGCGGCGGGCGAAGCCGCGCGCCAGCACCGCTTCCAGCGCGGCATCGAGCTGGGCACTCTGTTCGGCGTCGTTGAGCAGGCGCCAGAAGGCCTGGAAACTGCGCCCGGCGTCACTTTCGCCAATGACATCCACACCTTCGAACAGCTGCGACAGCACATCGCCACGCTCGCCCTCGTCGTCGATGATGCGTTCGCGGAAATCGCGGTTGAGCTGCTCGAAGTCATCGCGCACGCGGCGGAAGTCCTCGGTCAGCTCGTCGGCCAGGCCGATGATCTGGCGGGTGCGTTCCAGCGCGCGCTTGCCGTCCAGCGCAACCACGCGGCCGGTACCGACCCGGGCGATTTCGGCATCGATGCGGTCGCGCTCGTCGTGCAGCGCGGACAGGCGCGCATCGGGATCGGCTTCGGTCTGCGCAGCCAGCGCCGAGAGCTGTTCAATGACCAGCGCCAGGCGGCTTTCGGTGGCGGCCACGCGGGCCTGCTCGAGGCCGTCGGCGAAGCGGATCGCCTGCAGTGCCGCGGTCGCCAGCTCGTACTGCTCCTGGTCGGCGCCTTCGGGCAGACGGCGTTCCAGCCAGCCCTGGGCCAGCCAGTGCGCGATGTAGGCCTGCGCGGTGCGCGGCAGCTCGCGCGAGAGTTCATCGCCGGCCAGCTGGTCCAGCGCGCGCTGCAGTCGCTCGTTCAGTACCGAGGACGGCAACGTGCGCTCGCCGTCCATCAGCAGGCCCTGCAGCAGGCCGATGATTTCCGGAGCGTGGTCGGCGGCAAGCAGCTTCCACTGGGGCTGTTCGCGCAGGTGGCGATAACGGGCAATGCGTTCGCGATGCTTCATGCAGCGAAAGAAGTCTGTAGGGCTGACAGGGACAAACCGCCATGCACAGCTGCCGCGTGGACAGCCGTGGGCATGCCGGCCTGCAGGAGCCGGCGTGGTGCGGGCAAGCGGCTCAGCGCTTGCCGCCCACTTCGATGAAGCGCAGGAACTCGGCGCGGGTGCGCGCGTCGTCGCGGAAGCTGCCCAGCATCTTGGAGGTGACCATGCTGACGCCGCGCTTGTGGATGCCGCGGGTGGTCATGCACTCGTGGGCGCCTTCGACGACCACGCCGACGCCGATCGGCTGCAGCACATCCTGGACACACTGGGCGATCTGCGCGGTCATCTTCTCCTGCACCTGGAAACGGCGGGCGTAGGCTTCGACGACACGGGCCAGCTTGCTGATGCCCACCACCTTGCCGGCCGGCAGGTAGCCGACGTGCACGCGGCCGATGATCGGGGCCATGTGGTGCTCGCAGTGGCTTTCGTACTCGATGTCGCGCAGGACGATCAGCTCGTCGTAGCCGGCCACTTCCTCGAAGGTCCGCTCCATGTAGGCGCGCGGGTCGTCGCGGTAACCGCTGAACCAGTCGCCATAGGCTTCGGCGACACGGCGGGGGGTATCCAGCAGGCCTTCACGGGACGGGTCCTCACCGGCCCAGCGCAGCAGGGTGCGCACGGCATCCTCGGCCTGGTCCTGGGTCACGTCGCCCTGCGGGGCGGCCTTTTCGTTGTTCTTGCTCATTGCGTACAGCGTCCCGAACGGGGGGCGAGCATCGTACCCGACCGGGGGGTGGGTCGTCCTGTTGGTCGGGTTCATCGGGGGTCTGGCGGCGCCTGCCTGTTACGGGTCTGGATGGGGAAGGGCGGCAGGGCAGGACACGCCGTAAACCCATCCATGGGGGCTCGGTCGGCGCATCCATGCGCCTCACGGTCCTGCCCTGCCGCCCTTCCCCATCCCTGACAGTTTCCCGCGGGCGCGGCCGGACCGCCCGAAAGCGGGGGCAAAAGCGGGGGTTCATGGCTTCGGAAGCGGCGCGCCGCTGCTGTGGTGTTTTGTGCTTTGGTGGGTGCGGACCGTTGGTCCGCACTGCTTCTGCGCTTGCTTCTAAGAGCCAACCCACCGCGCTCGCGGGGGATGGGAAGGCAGCGGGGGCCGGGCGGGGCAGGACCGTCCGCGGCATGGATGCCGCGGCCGAGCCCCCAAGGGTGAGGGCGCTTGCGAGGCATGCCTCGCAAGCGCCCGAACGCACAGCCGCCAGCGGCTGGGCCGGACCCCGGAGGGGGGTTCACGGCGTGTCCTGCACCGTCCGGCGCCCGCTGCCCCACCCGACACCAGGCAGGCGCAACGCTTTCCTCACTACACCCACCCATTCAGAAAAACCTATTGATAGGAATGAAATTAGTAGTATCCTATCTATCTCTTATGGACCGACCCCTCGACGAGCGCACGGTGCTGCAGATGCAGCTCAGCTCCGGCCTGCTGTACGCAGGGCGGCAGTGGCAGCGCCTGGCCGACAGCCGGCTCGGCAGCTACGGCATCTCCACCGCCTGCACCATGCCGCTGCTGATGATCGGCCGCTCCGGCGGTGGCATCCGTCAGGTGGCGCTGGCCCAGCAGCTGGGCATGGAAGGGCCTTCGCTGGTACGCCTGCTGGACAAGTTGTGCGCCAGCGACCTGGTCCGCCGCGAGAGCGACGCCAGCGACCGCCGCGCCAACCTGCTGTGGCTGACCGACGCGGGCCACGCGCTGGTCAGCGAGCTGGAAGACCAGTTGATCGGCCTGCGCCAGGACGTGTTCGGCGAGCTTTCCATGGATGAACTGCACGCCGTGCTGAAGGCATGGCGCCTGCTGGCCGAGGCCGCCGACCGCATCACGTAAGACCGCTGCCCCTGAACACCGCCGCTGCCGTGCACACGCCAGCGGCTTTTGCCCGTTGCCGTTGTTTCGTTGTTCCTCCCCTCCCCCCACCTCGCCCCCGCCCCTACCGATGCCCGGTGAATTCAGTCTCCACGGAGTGTTCGTCCCGACCCTGCTCGGGTTGATGTTGTTGGCCTACCTGGTCAACAGCGGCCTGCATGCGCTGCTGCAGCGTGCCGGTGCCTATCGCCATATATGGCACCCGCCACTGTTCAACCTGGCGCTGTACGGGATCGTGCTTGGCCTGCTGTTCCACCTCCTGCGTTGGATGCAATCGTGAACAAGATCGTGAAGAAGACCCTGCCAGTGCTGCTCACCAGCGCAGCCGTGATCGTCGCCCTGCTGGTGCTGCGCCAGCTGTGGGTCTACTACATGGATGAGCCGTGGACCCGCGATGCGCATGTCGGTGCCGACGTGGTGCAGGTGGCGCCGGACGTGTCCGGACTGGTGGAAACGGTGCAGATAGCCGACAACCAGGCGGTGAAGAAGGGCGACCTGCTGTTCGTGGTCGATCGCGCCCGCTACCGCATCGCGCTGGAGCAGGCCCGCGCCAACCTGGCCGAGCGCCAGGCATCGGTGGCGCAGCTGCGCCGCGAGATCGGCCGTGACCGCAGCCTGCAGGACCTGGTCGCCGCCGAGGACGCCGAAGTGCGCCGCGCCAAGCTGCAGGCCGCACAGGCGGCGCTGGCCACCGCACAGGCGGCGGTCGACCTGGCCGAGCTCAACCTGGGCCGCACCGAGGTGCGCGCGCCGGCCGATGGCCGGGTCAACGACCGCACCCTGCGCGTGGGCGACTACGTGGTGGCCGGCAAGCCGGTGCTGGCACTGCTGGATACCGGCTCGTTCCGCGTCGATGGCTATTTCGAGGAAACCCGCCTGCGCGGCGTAGCTCCGGGGCAGAGCGTGGACATCCGCCTGATGGGCGAATCTGCCCCGCTGCGCGGCCATGTCGAGAGCATCGCCGCCGGCATCGAGGACCGCTACCGCAGCAACGGCAGCACCCTGCTGCCGAACGTGACCCCGGCCTTCGACTGGGTGCGGCTGGCGCAGCGTATTCCGGTGCGCATCGCCATCGACGAAGTACCCCAGGGCGTGGAACTGATCGCCGGTCGCACCGCCACGGTGACCGTGGACACCGGCCGCCATCCGCACAACGACAAGGCCGGCACCGCGCCGACACAGGCGGGCCTGTGAACGCCGCCCTGCCCCGTCTCGGTCTGATCGTTGCGCTGGCCAGCTTGGCGGCCTGCAGGACCGTCGGCCCGGATTACGCCCTGCCGGAAGGGTCGGCCTTCAAGCGCCCGGAGGCCAATGCAGCCTTCATCGATACGCAGAACCCGCAGGTGGCCGCCAACCAGGCGCTGCCCGACCGCTGGTGGTCGCTGTACAACGACCCGGTGCTGGACGGCCTGATCACCCAGGCGCTGCGTGACAACGTGGAACTGAAGGCCGCCGATGCACACCTGCGTCGTGCGGCGGCGGTGTACGAACAGGCGCTGGACGCCGGTGGCTTCGAGTACGAGGCCGAGGCCGGCGTCAGCCGCGCGCAGCTGTCGGCCGAATCGTTCCTGCAGGAGCACGAGCTGCCGGTGATCAACCTGGCCGATGGCAAGTTCGCGGTCAGCTACCAGTTCGACCTGTTCGGCAAGCTCAAGCGCGGCGCCGAGGCAGCGCGTGCCGACGAGCAGTCGGTTGCTGCGGCGCGCGACCTGGCCCAGGTCAGCGTGGTCGCGCAGGTCGCCGACAGCTACCTGGAAATCTGCCACGCCAACCACGAACTGCACGTGGCCGAGCACTCGCTGCAGCTGCAGCAGCGCAGCCGCACGGTCACCGAGCGCCTGATCGCGGCCGGCCGCGGCACGCCGCCGGAACTGGCCCGCGCCAATGCGCAGGTGGCACTGCTGGAGGCGGCACTGCCGCCGCTACGCGCGCAGCGTTCGGCGGCCGCCTATTCGCTGGCCGCGCTGCTTGGGAAAACCCCGGGCCAGCTGCCAGCCGGCGTGATCGACTGTGCGCACGCCCCCGGCCTGGCGCAGCCGCTGCCGGTCGGTGATGGCCGGGCGCTGCTGCAGCGCCGCCCGGACGTGCGCCAGGCCGAGCGCAAGCTGGCCTCGGCCACGGCGCGGATTGGGGTCGCCACCGCCGAGCTGTACCCGGACATCCGCCTGGGTGCCTCGGTGGGTGCCGCCGGCCTGCTGGAAGACTTCGGCACGCCGATGACCCAGCAGTGGTCGATCGGCCCGCTGATCTCGTGGACGCTGCCGTCCTCCGGCACGCACGCACGCATCCACGCCGCCGAGGCGGGTGCCGATGCCGCGCTGGCCGAGTTCGACCACACCGTGCTGCAGGCGCTGCGCGAGACCCAGACCGCGCTGGACCGCTATGCGCAGGACCTGCGCCGGCTGCAATCGCTGCGCATCGCGCAGGAGCAGGCCGCACTGGCCGCCGAGCAGAACCGCCGGCTGTACCAGGGTGGCCGCACGCCGTACCTGTCCAGCCTGGATGCCGACCGCAGCCTGGCCACCAGCGACGCCACCCTGGCCGCCGCCGAAGCGCAGGTCTCGCGCGACCAGATCCATCTGTTCCTGGTGCTGGGTGGCGGCTGGCAGGCATCGGTTGCCCCGCCCGCGCCGTCCACCGCACAGGCCTCGGCGAAGTAAGCCATGAACGCGCTGACCGATCGCCAGGCCTGGCTGTTCTCGATCAAGACCTACCTGGCCGCGGTGGCCGCGCTGTACATCGCCATGGCCGGCAACCTGTCGCGCCCGTACTGGGCGATGGGCACGGTGTACATCGTCAGCCAGCCGCTGCTGGGCCCAACCCGCGCCAAGGGCGTGTACCGCATCGTTGGCACCCTGGTGGCCGGCCTGGCCACCCTGCTGGTGCTGCCGGCGCTGGTGGAAACGCCGCTGGTGCTGAGCGCGGCGATGTCGATCTGGCTGGCCGGCTGCCTGTTCATGGCCCTGCTCAACCGCGGCCCGCGCGGTTACGCGTTCCTGCTGGCCGGCTACACCACCGCCTTCATCGGCTTCCCGGCAGTAACCTCGCCGGAGACCATCTTCGACACCGTGGTGGCGCGCAGCGAGGAGATCATCCTCGGCACCGTGGTGGCAGTGCTGTTTGCTTCGCTGCTGTTCCCGGCCTCGGTACGCCCGATGCTGCGCGCCCGCATCGGCAACTGGATGGAGGACGCGGCGCAGTGGTGCCGGCAGATCCTCGAACGCGGCCGCGCGCACGCGCCGCGCAACCGGCTCGCCGCCGACCTGGTGCAGTTCGAGGCGCTGATCGAGTTCCTGCGCCGCGACGACCCGCGCCATGCCGGTTCGGCAGTGTCGATGGAGCGGCTGCGCGAGCGCATGCTGCTGCTGTTGCCGGTGCTGTCCTCGATTGCCGACCGCCTGAGTGCGCTGCGCAGCGACGGCCAGGCCCTGCCGGAAGGCCTGCCGGCGCTGGTCGACGACATCCATGACTGGCTGGACGGGCCCACCAACGCCAGCGAGTACGCGCGCCTGCGCGCGCGCATCAGTGCATTGAAGCCGCAGGTGGACCGCGACCTGCAGCACCTGCAGCTGGCCAGCCTACTGCTGCGCCTGGAGGAACTGGTGGACCTGTGGCAGGACTGCCGCACCCTGCAGCACGCGATCGACCAGGGCACTGCGCCGCTGGACCGTGCGCACTACCGCATCCGCACCGAACGCGTGGCCGCCGACAAGCACGTCGACTATGGCATGGCGCTGTTCTCCGCGCTCAGTGCCGGCGCGGCGCTGATGAGCTACTGCGTGCTGTGGATCGCGCTGGGGTGGGAAGGCGGCGGCAACGGCGCGATGATGGCCGCGGTGACCGCCGCATTTTTCGCCGCGCAGGACGATCCGGCACCGAGCATGGTGTCGTTCCTGGTGTGGGCGATGGTCGCCTCGGTGGTGGCCGGCGTGTACCTGTTCGGCGTGTTCCCGGCCGTGCACGACTTCGGCCTGCTGGCGCTGGTGCTGGCGGTGGCGTTCCTGCCGCTGGGGCTGATGCTGCACCACCCCAAGAGCGCGCTGTTCGCGCTGCCGCTGACGGTCAACCTGGCCGCGCTGCTGAGCCTGCAGAACACCTACAGCGCCAACATCCAGACCTTCCTCAACTCGTCCATCGCGATGTTCATCGGCATTGGCTTTGCGGTGGTGATGACCCGCCTGTTCCGTTCGGTGGGCGCCGAGTGGACCGCGCGCCGGCTGGTGCGGCAGGGCTGGACCACGCTGGCCGAAGCCGCCGAAGGTCGTGGCCAGCAGGACCGCCAGCGCTTCGCCGCGCGCATGCTTGACCTGCTCGGCCTGCTCGCGCCGCGCCTGGCGGCGACGCCGGAAGGCAGCGACATCGCCTCGGTGGACATGCTCAATGAAGCACGCATCGGCCTGAACATCCTGCAGCTGCGCCGCGCCCGGCTGGAACTGCCCGAGCGCAGCCGCGAGGCGGTCGAGCACATTCTGGAAGAGGTCGCCGTGCACTACCGGCGGCAGATCGCCGCGCGCAAGCCGATTGTGGCGGCCGACGCGTTGCGCGAGCGGCTGGATACTTCGCTGGGCCGGGTCGGTAGCGTGGCCGCCTGCAAGGCCCGCGATGAAGCCCTGATGGGCCTGATCGGCCTGCGCTTCGCGCTGTTCCCGGAGGCGAAGGCGCTGGCGCCGGGGTGGGCGGACGCCGACGCTGCATCAGCCTGATAATGATCGGTGGCGCCGGGCAATGCCCGGCAGCCTTTCGCCACGGCAGCAGGATGGTTCAATGAGTTACGACATGATGGTGTTCGAGGCCAGCGCCGCGCCACGTGAGGCGGCGGCCTTCATCGCCTGGTTCGAGAAGCAGACGCAGTGGAACGAACGCCACGAGTACGACGACCCGGCAGTCAGCAGCCCGGCGCTGCAGGCGTGGTTCGCGGAGATGGCGCAGGACTTCCCGCCGATGAACGGCCCATTGAGCAACGACGATGACGACCGTGCTGAGGTGACCGAGTACAGCATCGGCCGCGAGGTGATCTACGGCGCGTTTGCCTATTCGGTGGCCGAGCGCGCGCACGGCCGCGTGCAGGACCTGGCCGAGAAGCACGGCGTGGGCTTCTTCGATGTGAGTGCGGATGAAGCGGCGATCGTGTTCCCGGATGGGCTGGTGCTGATCGCGGAATGACGGGGGCGGCAGGGCTGCGCCCTGCACCTGCCGAATCAACGGCAACGGCAACGTCAAATGCGTGCTATCCGTGGGTAGGCGGGGTGGGTCCGGTTGAGGGGGACGCCGTCAACCCATCCATGGGGGCTTGGTCGCGGCTTGCTCGTGTGCGCTGTCCTGCGCACACGGCAAGACCGGGGTTGGGCGTCCTGCCCAACCCGCCCGAGGCATGCCTCGGGCCCATGCGGCTCACACCCCCTCAACCGGACCCATCCCGCCTTCGACAGTTTCCTGCGATCTGTCGGCACGGCGTTCTGCTCTGGTGGGTGTCGACCTTGGTCGATACGGTAGATCCACGGCATGCGTGGATGAACGTCGGAATGATCGAAGTACGCTGTTGTAAAGTCGAGCCATGCTCGACTGCTTCTGCCTGGCGATCAGGTGAAGGGGTCAGAGCCCGTTCCCGATGGGAACGGGATCCGACCCCCGTTCAGAACAAGGTGCCCTGTACTGTGGGCTGTTCGATGCGCGCGGGTTGTTCGGCCACCGCTTCCGCACCCAGCCGCCAGGCCAGGCCACCCAATCGGCTGGCGTGGCGTTTCAATGCGGCCTGCAGCACCTCTGCGCTGCCCGCCACATGCAGCACTTGGCGGGCGCGGGTCAGGCCGGTGTAGACCAGTTCGCGCGACAGCACGCGGCTGTCCTGGCGCGGCAGCTGCAGCCACACTTCATCGAACTCCGAGCCCTGCGCCTTGTGCACGGTCATCGCGAAGGCGCTTTCGTGCGCGGGCAGTGCGGCCGGGTGGAAGGCGCGCGGCTGCTCGACCGTGTCGCCGGGGAACCAGGCCACCATCGCGCCACTGCCATCGCGCAGGCAGATGCCGATATCGCCGTTGAACAGGCGGTGCCGGTAGCTGTTCTCGGTCACCAGCAGCAGGCGACCCTGGAAGTAGCCCGGGGTGTTGCCAGCCAGCAGCTGTTCGATGCGGCTGTTGAGCCCGCGCGCACCCTGCGGGCCTTCGCGCAGCGCGGTCAGCACGCGCAGTCGCCCGGCCTGCTGCAGGGCAAGCACCGGATCGGCGGCGTCGGCCAACGCACGCCAATGGCCCAGCAGGTGCTCGCGCTGGCCACGCAATGGATCGGCCTCGCCTTCGTGGAAATGCACTCCTGCCAGCGACCCACCGCGCAGCAGCTGCAATGCGGTGCCGCTGTCGCCTTCGCGCACGGCATGCGCCAGCGGTGCCAGGTCCAGCGCATCGCTTTGCCGGAAACCACGTTGCAGCTGCACGCGGCGGCCGGCGAAGGCGCGCGGCGTGGCCCGCGGCTGCAACGTGGCCGGTGCCAACAGACCCTGCAGTGCCTGCGCATCATCGGCGCGGGTGCCGATGCCATCACCGCTGGCGCGCAGGATCGCGCTGAGCACATCACCGGCTTCGACCGAGGGCAACTGATCGGGGTCGCCAAGCAGGATCAGGCGGGTGCCGCTGGCGATCGCGTCGACCAGCTTGGCCATCATCGGCAGATCGATCATCGAGGCTTCGTCGACCACCACCACGTCCACCGGCAGCGGGTTGTCGGCGTGGTGGCGGAAGCGCGGCGAATCCGGGATCACGCCGAGCAGGCGATGCAGGGTGGTGCCGGTACTGGGCAATGCCGCGCATAGCGCCGGGTCCACGCCGTTCTCCTGCAGGCGCTGCACGGCCAGACGCAGGCTCTCGGCCATGCGCTCGGCGGCGCGTCCGGTAGGCGCGGCCAGCGCCACTTCGGGCAGCGGCTGGCCGGCATGCCGCGCCTGCGCCGCCAGCAGCAGCAACAGGCGCGCGATGGTGGTGGTCTTGCCGGTGCCGGGGCCGCCAGTCACCAGCGCCAGCGGATGGCGCAGGGTCACGCCGGCGGCACGGGCCTGGTGATCTTCGCTGCCCAGTGCCTGCGGGAACAGCTGCGCGAACAACGGTGCCAGCGCGGCCATGTCCGGTGCCGGCAGCGGATGCCGGCCGATGCGCTGCAGCCCGGCGGCCAACTGCCGTTCGTACTCGCGGTAGCGGCGCAGGTAGAGCAGGCCGTTCTCCAGCACCAGCGGCGCATCCTCGGCGATGGCGTCGGCCTGCTCGGGTATAGCCACCCAAGGCGATGCGCGCAGTTGTGCCAGCCAGTCCTGCGAGGCGGGCCACTCGGGCACCCCTTCCAGCAGGCGCTGCGGCTGCGCCGGATCGAAGCCGGCGTGGCCCTGCGCCACCGCCAGCGAGGCCAGCGCCGCCGCCAGCGCCACGCTCTCCGGCGTGTCGCCGCGCAGCCGCATCAGGCTGGTCGCCAACGCGTGGTCGAGGGTGCGCAGCAGGCCCTTCTGGTGCAGTTCCTTCAGCAGGCTCATGCGCCGGCCCCACGGGCACGTGCGGCCAGTTCGGCCTGGGCCTGTTCGCCACCGGCGAACAACGCATCCAGTGCATCCACCAGCGCCAGCGGGAAACGGTCCACATGCACGCCGTTGTCGGTGCCATCGAGGCCGCGGCAGAACAGGTAGCGGATGCCGCCCATGTCACGCTCGTAGTCGTAGGCCGCGCCCAGGCGGAAGCGCAGCCAGCGATGCAGGGCCACGGTATAGATCAGCGCCTGCAGGTCGTACTCGCTGTGGCGCATGGCGATGGCCAGCAGGTCCTGGCTGTAGCCGGGCAGACGATTGGATTTGTAGTCGAGCACGTACCAGCGCCCGTCGCGCACGTAGGTCAGGTCGATCATGCCGGTCATCAGCCCTTCCAGGCGGCGGCGCTGGCCGAAGCCCCGACGACCACTGGAAACACCGTGGGCATGCAGCACCTGCAGCAGCGCCGGCACCGTGGTCGGCTCGATGGCGAAATGGAAGTCGATTTCCGCGCGCCGCTCGCCTTCGCCCAGGCTGTAAAGGGCGCCGCCCTCGGGCAGCGGCACGGTGAGCGTGTGGCCGACCAGCGGCACCAGCACGGCCACGCCATCGTCCAGGTCGACGTCGGCATAGCCTTCGTCATGCAGCGCCTTGCGTAGCACCTCGGCCTGTCCGTCGGGCGCTTCCCGGCCCGGCTGCCAGTCACCCCAGGCAGCGAAGTCGACGTTCTCCATCGCCTCGTGCAGCACGTTGCCGAAGCGGCTGCCCATGAAGCGCGGGTCGATCGGCGCGCTGTCTTCGACGACGGCGGTGGGTTCGGGCAGCGCCGGTTCCAGCGGCAGTTCCGGGCCGGCCGGTTCATCGGCGGCCGGTGCCGGCAGCTCGGTGGCGGCGGCTTCAATATCACTGCCAGCGCCCGCATCGGCATGCGCCAGCTGGGTGAAGCTGTAGACCCACCAGTCATGCGGCACGCGCCGGGTCAGTGCACGTACCGCCGGCAGGTCACCTTCCACTTCGGCCGCCAGCTGCGGCAGCGCGGCCGGTGCCTCGCTGTCATCAATATGCACATCGGCATGCGCGCGCAGCGCCTGCAGGTCACCCAGCAGTGGCGCCAGACGCGTCCTGCCGAGCCCGGCCAGATCACCCACGGCGATCCACAGCGCATGCTCGGCGCGGGTCAGTCCTACATAGAGCAGGCGCGCATCCTCGGCACGCTGCTCGCGCTCACGCTGCGCGTTGGCCGCTTCCCAGGCCTCGTCCTTGTCCAGCTTCCAGTGCAGCTGGCGCTGGCCCCCAAAGTGCACGGTGCAGTGCGAGGCGGTGTTCGGCGCGCCGCCGTCGATGCCGACGAAGGGCAGGAACACCAGCGGATACTCCAGGCCCTTGCTCTTGTGCAGGGTGATGATCTGCACGCGGCGCGCATCCGACTCCAGGCGCAGGAGCTGCTGCTCGTCATCCTGGTCGGCACTGGCCATCTGCCCCTGCAGCCAGTCCAGCAGGCCATGCATGCCCAGCGCCTGCGCCGAGGCCTCCTGCAGCAGTTCACCCAGCTGCAGGTAATTGGTCAGGCGGCGCTCGCCATCGATCAGCGCCAGCAGGCGTTCACCCTGTGCGGCACAGACATCGGCAATCACTGCGAACGGTCCGCCGCGCTGCCAGCGCTCGCGCCAATGCAGCAGCTGTGCCTGGAACCCGCGTTGCAGGTCACCTTCGCGTTCCATTGCTGCGATCGCGCTGGCCCGCTGGCCAAGCAGCACGGTGGCCAGCGCTGCACGCAGGCGGCCTTCGTCGGCCGGTTGCAGCAGTGCCAGCAGCAGCGCACGAAGGTCGCGGGCTTCAGCAGTGGCGAACAGGCTCTGCTTGCCGGCCGCCACCGCGGGAATGCCGACCGCGGCCAGCGCACGCTGTACCAGGGTGGCCTCGCGATGCGAGCGCACCAGCACCGCGATATCACCGGGCTGCACCGGTCGCCCACGCAACACGGCATTGCCCGCGCGCGCATCGACCAGGATCTGGTGAATCGCGGCGACGCAGGCCTGGGTCGCCGCATCGCGCGAGGCATCGGCGCTCATCGCCTTGTCACCGCTACTGCGCAGCACGCGCAGGGTGAGTGCCTTGGCGGCCTGGCCGGCGCGCAGGTAGTCCGCATCGCTGCGCACGCCACCGGGCCGCACCGGCTCGAACCGGATGTCGCGTTCGAGGAAGGCGTCTTCGCCACCGTTGTCGTACAGCGCCTGCAACGCGCGCAACACAGACGGTCGCGAGCGGAAGTTCTGGTCCAGCACCGGCGCCTGCTGCGCCACCTGCTTGGCCTTCAGGTAGGTGTGGATGTCGCCACCGCGGAAACCGTAGATCGCCTGCTTGGGGTCGCCGATCAGGAACAGCGCCGGCGTCAGGCCGAGTTCGCGCACCTCCGGCAAATCGCCGAACACGGTGTGGAAGATGCCCCACTGGCGATCGTCGGTGTCCTGGAACTCATCGACCAGCGCGATGCGGTACTGCGCACGCAGTTGCCTGACCAGCGTCAGCCGCTGCGGGCCTTCCAGGGCGAGCGCTACGCCATCAATCAGATCGTCGTAGGTCTGTACCCGGCGCGTACGCTTCAGCGCCTGCAGGCGCTGCGTGGCTTCGGCGCGAAGCGTGTGCAGGAAATCCAGCGCGGTGCCACGCAGCCAGGCATCGCGTTCGGCCAGCAGCGCAACATAGCGCGCCAACGGCGCCTGCAATGGCGACGACGGCGTGCGATCAGGGAATTTCTTGTTGGTCTTGTCGGACAGCACCTCCGGCAGCAGTGCCGGCAGGCGATCGCTGGCCAGCAGCTCGCGCGGGTCGGCGCGCTCGGCCCAGGCCAGCAGCTGCCGGCCCAGCGGGTGCAGCCAGCCCAGCTTGTATGACACGCCGTTGAGCCACTTGTTGTCGACGGCATCGCAGAGGTCGATGAAGAACTGCTCGCCATGCTCGCGCACGCTTGCGGACAGGGCTTCCGCCGCGCTCTGCAATGCCGGGCGTGGATCGGCCAGCGCCGCCGGCCGCGGCAGCGGATGCAGCGGCGGCGTGCCCAGCAGCGCGCGCAGATCGGCGGCCAGCGCGTCGGGGCTCGACCACAGCCAGGTCAGCGGCTCCAGCGTGGCCGGGTCGTTGGCATGCACGCGCCACAGATCGGCCGCGAGCTCCTCCAGCAGTTCACGGTCGCTGGCCAGCAGTTCCGGCGGATCAAAGGTGTGGCCGCTTTCCAGCGCATGCTCGCGCAGCACGCGGGTACAGAAACCATGAATGGTGAAGATGGACGCCAGGTCGATCTCGTCTGCGGCCACCTGCAGGCGGCGTTTCAGTGCGGCGGCGCTCTCGGTGCCGCCCCGCAGATGGCGCTGCAGTACGTCACGCGTCAATCGTACCTCCGGTGCTTCACCGTCGGCCGCTTCCAGGTCGACCAGGCGCGCGGCCAGCGCCAGCCGCTCGCGGATGCGCTTGCGCAGTTCCTGGGTGGCGGCATCGGTGAAGGTCACCGCCAGGATCTGGCCGATGCGCAGGCCCTGCTCCACCACCAGGCGGGTGAACAACGTGGCCAGGGTGAAGGTCTTGCCGGTGCCGGCGCTGGCTTCGATCAGCCGGATGCCCTCCAGCGGCAGCGCCAGATAGGGATCGCGGCTGGGGGATTCGAGGCCGTCTTCGGCGATGGCGGTGTTCATGCGTTGCCCTCCTGGCGTGCTTCGGTGCCGAGAGCGCGGCCTTCGCGCACCGCGCTGAAGACCAGCTGGCTGTTGCGCAGCAGGTCAGCGTAGCCGGCATCGGTAGCGAACGGGTCGGCACCCCGCAGCAGCAGCTGCCAGGCGTCGCTGCTGGATTCACCCCAGCTGCGGTCGCTGCCGTGCCACTGCTTCCAGCCTTCGCTGCGCTGCTTTTCTGCTGGCGCGTTGTACAGCACCCAGCCGGTGTACGGGGCAAAGCGCAGCGGCTCGCGCAGGCCACGCTGGCGCAGCTGCAGCAGCGCACGCAGCGCCGCACGTGCAGCGGGAACGCTCAGTGTCGGCAGTACATGCGGGCCGGGACCGGCGTCGCCGCCGTCATGGAACTGCACAAGCGGCAGCGCGTCGCCCGCCGCGTTCGCCAGCAGCCAGTCCAGGCCGTGGCGGATCACTGCATTGCCATTGAGCGTGCCGGCACGCAGGCGCACCAGCCCTTCGGGATGCCGATCGGCCACGCGGCCATGCAGGCGCACGCCATCGATGTCCACTTCGTAGCGACGGCTTTCCAGTGGTTCGCCCTGCATCCAGCCCAGCAGCGCACTGGCATATGGGCGTGTTTTCAACTGCTCCACCTCGAACTGACGCTCGCCCAATGGACCCGACGGCAGCAGGCCACGCGCGCGCAGGCGTGGGTACAACGGCTCGGTATCGCCGCTGAGCGTGGCGCGCACTACCGCCGCCTGCACGCTGCGCTTTTCCGGCCCGCGCGAGGACAGCACCAGCGGTTCCAGGTCATCCACCTCCTCGACCTCGTCGGCCAGGCGCAGGCCCAGCGACTGAGCGAGGAATTGTCCGGCCGGGTCGCACAGGAAGCGGCGCAGAGTATCGAGCGCGACCTCCCCCTCCACCGCGTCGTCGAGCGGCGGCGGCAACGGTGCATCGAACCACGGCTGCAGGCCGCCGCGCTGGCCGGTGAGGCGACCGGCGGCCGGATGCCACTGGCGGCGATAGCTGAAGCGACGCGGATCGCCATCGCCAAACGCCGCCGGTGAGAACGGCTGCAGGGCGTGGCGCACGGTGAAGTCGCGGACCGCCGCAGGCGGATCGAGGTGATACGCGGCGGCGGCATCGATCAGTTCACTGACCAGCACCGACGGCTCGCGCACGCTGCCATCGCGCGGATCGGCGCCGAGATAGCTGAGATAGAACACCTCCTGCGCGGCGGCGAACAGCTGCAGGAACAGGAAGCGGTCATCCTCGCGGGTGGAGCGGTCGCCCGGACGGCGGCGCGGCGTATCCAGCTCGGCGGTGAGCTGGTTGAGACCGGCAGCGGGGTCACGGCGCGGGAAATCGCCATCATTGAGGCCGAGCACGCAGATCACCCGGAACGGCAGCAGGCGCATCGGCACCATGCGGCCGAAACTGATGCCACCGGTCAGCAGCGGTGCGCGCGTATCGGCCTCGCCCAGCGCGCCGGCGAAGTGCGCGCGCACCACCTCCGGCGGCACGCCTTCCTCGAAGCCGGCCTTGGCGGCATCTTCGGCGAACTGGTTGAGCAGCTTGCGCAGGCGCTCCAGCGCGCGCTGGCTGTTGGGGGAACTGGGCGCGGTGGGCAGCAGTGCATCCAGCAGCGACAGCAGGCGTTGCCGCCACTGCGCCGGGGTCAGCAGCTCGCCCAGTCGGCGCTGGTAGATGGCCAGCACGCGCAGCAGGCGCAGCAGCCGGTCCAGCGCGTCCAGCGCACCGCCTTCCAGTTCGATCCACGGCGCCACGCCGGCCAGGTCGGCCTCGCTGCCGGCGGCGTGGCCGAGTACCAGGCGATCCAGCGCGAACTGCCAGGTGTAGGCGTCGTCGGCCGGTGCCTGGTGCTGGTTGCGGTGTTTCGCATCGAGGCCCCAGCGTGCACCGGCCTGTTGCAGCCAGCCATGCAGGCGGTCGAAGTCCACCGCTTCCAGCCCGGCCGCCTCGGCCAGCGGCGCGCTGGCCAGCAGGTCCAGCACTTCGTTCAAGCCAAAGCGCGAGACCGGCAGGCCCAGCAGGTGCACGAACACATCGGCCAACGGCTCGCCGGCCAGCGGACTGCTGTCGGCCAGCGCATACGGAATGTGTTCCTCCTCGCCGCCGCGACCGCCGAACACCGCTTCCAGGTACGGCACATAGGGATCGATGTCCGGCGCCAGCACCGCGATCTCGCGCGCCTGCAGCGGCGGGTCGAAGCGCGGGTCCTGCAGCAGGCTGCGCAGCTGGTCGTGCAGCACCTGCAGCTCGCGCAGGCGGGTATGGCAGGCATGCACCTGCAGGCTGGGGTCGTCGCTGCGCAGGCCGTCGCGCAGCTCGCCCGAGGGCAGCGCGCGGCGGTGGAACAGGTCACGCTGCAGGCGATGCAGCAGGCTGTCGGACAGGCCGCCTTCGTCCAGGGTCGGGCGGGTGTCCTCCTCCGGATCGGAATAGGCAGCGATTTCGCCGGCCGGATGCACCACCTCGTAACTGCCCAGCACCGCCATGAAGTCGCGCCCGGCCGCACCCCAGGCTTCCAGCAGGCGGTTCTCGCCGGCCGCTTCGCCGAAGGGGTCCGGTGCGCCGCTGCGCAGGCGTTCGGCCAGCGTCTGCAGGTCGCCCCAGTACGACTGCACCGGGGTAGGCATATAGAAATGCAGCTCGCCCACCCGCGCCTGGGTGGCCATCACCCGCAGCACGTCGGGCGAGATGTTGAGCGTTGCGAACGCAGACATGCGCGGTGGCAAGCCCTTCGGCAGCGGTTGGCCGGCCCCTTCGAAACGGTCCAGGTATTCCTGGATGCGGCGCGCGCGGTAGTCGTGGCCCTGGGTGATGGTGCGCCACAGGATCGCCTGCGGGTCGGCAGGATCGGCACCGGCTGCCCAGCGCAGCAGCCAGTCACGGCGCCACGCCTGGTACTTCTCGAATACCGAGGCCAGCTCGCCGGCCAGCGCCCAGGGTTTCAATGCGTCACCGCCGGCAAGATAGGACTGCAGCGCACGCATCGGTGGCTGCGCCAGCAATGTCGGGTCGCGCAGGGCCTGGTACAGCTTCCAATGCAGGCCGGCCGCGTCCAGATCGTCCTGCTCGCCGCTGACGTTGGCCTTCAGCGCGCGGGCCACGAACTCGCCCGGGGTGAGGAATTCGAGGTTGGCGGCGACACCGAATTCGGCGGCCAGTGTCGCTTGCAGCCAGCGGCGCATCGCCACCTGCGGGATCAACACCACTTCCGGCGCCAGCAACGGCTGGCCTGGCACCGGCGCACGCACGTTGCGCGCCAGCAGCGCGGCCAGCACGTCCAGCGAGTTGGAATGGTAGAGGCGGAAATCGCTGCCTGGGTCACTCATCATGCACAGTGTGCAGGACGGCAGGCAGTATTCAATGGTCGGCCCATCGACGGTACGGATTGTTCCGGGCTGCCGGCCGATTGTCCCGGCCTGCGCCACGCCCTGCCGTGCAACAATACTGGACCGTCCAGTCTGCTTATGTTCAGCCGGCTGGCCCGATCCTTCGATGTCTAAAAAACGTTAATGGTGCCCATGTCGGCTTCCACCTCCAGTCTGGTGCAGTTGTCCAACGTCCGCATCGACCGGAGCGGACGCACGATCCTGCGTGACGTGTCGCTGCAGGTGCCGCAGGGCAGCATCACCGCCGTGCTCGGACCCTCCGGCAGCGGCAAATCGACCCTGCTGGCGGCGCTGACCGGCGAACTGCGACCGGTGGCCGGCGACGTCACCCTGTTCGGCAAGTCGATCCCGCATGACAGCAGCGCGCTGCTGGAGATGCGCAAGAGCGTGGGCGTGCTGCTGCAGGGCAATGGTCTGCTGACCGACCTCACCGTGGCCGAGAACGTCGCCCTGCCGCTGCGTACGCATACCCGCCTGCCGGCCGCCGTGCTGCGCCGGCTGGTGGAGATGAAGCTGCATGCGGTGGGCCTGCTGGCCGCCGCCGACGCCTGGCCGCGCGAACTGTCCGGCGGCATGGCGCGCCGCGTGGCGCTGGCCCGTGCGCTGGCGCTGGACCCGCCGCTGATGATCTACGACGAGCCGCTGACCGGGCTGGACCCGATCGCCTCCGGGGTGATCATGAGCCTGATCCAGCGCCTCAACCACAGCCTGGGCCTGACCAGCATCATCGTCAGCCACCACGTGCACGAGACCCTGCCGATCTGCGACCAGGTGATCGCCATCGCCAATGGCGGCGTCGTGTTCCAGGGGACGCCCGAGGCACTGCAGTCCAGCCAGGATCCGCTGCTGCGGCAGTTCCTGCATGGCCAGCCGGATGGCCCGATTCCGTTCGATGCCGCGCCACGCGCGAGGGTTGCCTGATGCCGTTCGTCCAAGCCACCCGCTCGCTGGGCCGCGCCGGGCTGTTCTCGCTGACCGTGCTGCGCGGTTCCCTGCCGACCCGTGATTTCCTGGCCGAGCTGACCCGCGAGATCTACAAGATCGGCGCGCGCTCGCTGCCGATCATCGCCGTCGGTGGCGCCTTCGTCGGCCTGGTGCTGACCCTGCAGGGCTACCGCACGCTGACCACCTTCGGCGCGGCCGACGCGTTGTCGACCCTGCTTGGCCTGTCGCTGTACCGCGAACTGGCGCCTGTGCTGACCGCGCTGCTGTTCATCGGCCGCGCCGGCAGTTCGATCGCCGCCGAGCTGGGCCTGATGCGCGCCACCGACCAGATCAAGGCGCTGGAGCTGATGGCGATCGACCCGGTGGCCAAGGCCGTGGCGCCACGCTTCTGGGCGGCGGTGCTGACCGTGCCGCTGCTGACCGGCATCTTCTGCTCGCTGGCGATCAGTGCCAGCTACTTCGAGGCCGTGCACGTGCTGGGCCTGGACAATGGCGTGTTCTGGTCGGCGCTGCGCAACAGCGTCGATTTCTGGGATGACTTCGGCGTGGCGATGCTGAAGTCGGCGATCTTCGGCGGCACCGCCGCGCTGGTCGCCGCCTATGTTGGTTTCCATGCCGAGCCGACCATCGAAGGCACGTCGGTGGCGACCACCCGTGCAGTGGTCAACGCTTCGCTGCTGGTGCTGATGTTCAACTTCGTTCTGTCGGCAATGTTGTTCACCTAACCCCTCCACCGGCGGTGCGCAGGCGCGCGCGGCCACCACGACTCGATCAGGTAATCCACATGGCCATCCGCGGTCCCAGACTCGAATTCTCCGTCGGCGCTTTCCTGCTGCTGGCCCTGGCCTCGCTGATGGTGCTGGCGGTGGCCTCGACCAACCAGCGCTGGAGCTGGGGCAGCCAGGGCTACGAGCTGAAGGCGCGCTTCTCCCAGGTCGGCCAGCTGCGCAAGCAGGCGCCGGTGAAGATCGGCGGCGTCACCGTCGGCCAGGTCGCCTCCATCGACCTGGACCCGGTGAAGTTCGAATCGATCGTGACCCTGCGCATGGACAGCAAGGTCAAGGACCTGCCGGCGGACACCTCGGCCGGCATCTTCACCAGTGGTTTGCTCGGCGAGAGCTATATCGGACTGCAGCCGGGCGGTGATCCGGACGTGCTGAAGGCCGGCGACGAAATTGTCTTCACCCAGCCGGCGGTTGACCTGATCCAGCTGGTCGGCAAGTACATGTTCAGTGGCGGTGCCGGTGGCGGCGCTGCTCAGAAGCCCAACGATGGCGCGCAGGCGCCTGCAACGGAACCGCAACCATGAAGATGAAACTGATCCCGGCCCTGCTCGCCTCGGCGCTGCTGGCGGCCACTCCGTTCCTCGCCCAGGCCCAGGCCGCCGCCCCCGCCGCTGCCGCGGCGCAGGGCCAGGCCGGCAAGGTGGTGATCGATGCCAGCACGCGCATCCTCACCACCCTGCAGCAGCGCAGGAGCGAATTCGGCAGCAACCCGGCCAGCCTGCGCAACTACATCGACAGCGAACTGAACCGCACCTTCGACCGCGACTATGCCGCGCGCCTGGTGCTGGGCCCGCACGCCCGTGGTGCCTCGGATGCCGACATCAAGCTGTTCGCCGATGCCATGGCCGACAGCCTCATGCAGCGCTACGGTTCGACCCTGCTCAACATCCAGGGCAAGCCGAGCTTCCGCCTGAAGGGTGAAAGCCCCCTGCCGGGCAACCGCGGCGTGCGCGTGAGCACCGAGCTGGTGCGTGCCGGCAGCGAGCCGACCCCGGTCGAGTACTGGATGCGCAACGTGAACGGCCAGTGGAAGATCTTCGACGTCAACATCGAAGGCATCTCCTACGTGCAGACGTTCCGCAACCAGTTCGACACCCCGCTGCGCCAGAAGGGCATCAAGCAGGTGGCCAGCGAGCTGCACAGCGGCAGCATGCAGGCCGGGCCCGCGGGCAATGGCAAGTAACGCACTGGCACTGCTGGAAGGCGACACCCTGCGCCTGCGCGGGGTGCTCGACCGCGCTGCGGTGATCGCGCTATGGCCGCAGCTGCAGGCCCTGCCGGCAAAGCTGGCACGGCTGGATCTGGCTGAGGTCGAACGCGTGGACAGCGCCGGCCTGGCCCTGCTGGCCGAGCTGGCGGCACGTGCGCGCAAGGCCGGCCATCCGCTGGTGATCGCCGGCGCGCCGGCTGGCTACAACGAACTGAGCGCGGCCTACCGGCTGTCGCCCAACCTGGATTTCAACGCTACTTCTGCTGCGAGCTGACATGAACGTCGTGCGCACTCTCCCCCTGATCGTCCTGGCCACCGCCCTCACCGCCTGTGCCGGCAAGCCCGCGCGCAGCGATGCACCGGCAGCCAGCACCGTGGTCCCGGCCAGTTCTTCCACCTCGCCCGCCGTCGCGGCCACCGATGCCGGCACGGCTGACGCTGCTCCGGTCGCGCCGGTGGCCAATCCGCCGGCTGCTGCCGCATCGTCGCCGGCTGCGCCCACCGACAGCGGCGACGGCAGCGCGGCGAAGACCTCAGCCGCCACCGCGCCCGGTGGCGATGACGACTTCGATGCCCTCTATGGCGGTGCCGGCAACACCACCAACGCAGCGGCCTACGATCCGTGGGAACCATTCAACCGCAAGGTGCACAAGTTCAACAACGCGGTCGACCGCGGCGTCGCGCGTCCGCTGGCCACCGCCTATACCCACGTGGTGCCGCGCTTCGCCCGCACTGGCGTCAGCAACTTCTTCAGCAACCTGCGCGCGCCGGTGACCATCACCAACCAGCTGCTGCAGGGCCGCGGTGCCGATGCATGGGACAGCCTCGGCCGCTTCCTGATGAACAGCACGCTGGGCATCGGTGGCCTGTTCGATCCGGCCAGCAAGGCGATGGTACCGCGCCGCAATGAGGACTTCGGCCAGACCCTGGGTGCCTGGGGCTGGCGTCGTTCACGCTACGTGGAACTGCCGTTCTTCGGCCCGCGTACCGTGCGCGACGTGTTCGGCCTGGCCGGCGACATTCCGCTGTCGCCGATCCGCCGTATCGAAGAGGACAAGGTCCGCATCGGCCTGCAGGGCCTGCAGCTGGTCGATACCCGCGCGCAGCTGCTGGCGATCGACGACCTGCGTGACACTGCCGTGGACGAGTACTCGCTGGTGCGCGATGCATGGATGCAGCGTCGCAACTACCAGATCGAGAACGATCTGCGCAGCAAGCGCGAGCGTGGCCACGACGACGCCAATTCGCCGATCCCGGTCGATGCGATGCCGATGCCGCAGTGGACGCACTGAGTCCTGTCAGCGACGCATGAAAAACCCCGCCTCGGCGGGGTTTTTCTTTGGCGCCGTGGGTGGGGTCGGAGCCCTTTCCCGTGGAAAGGGATCCGACCCCGGCCGATCAGGCAGCCAGCGCGGCTTCGATGGCTTCGCGCAGGCGCGCGTCGTCAGCCGCCACGTCCGGGGCGAAGCGGGCGATGACCTTGCCGTCGCGGCCGACCAGGAACTTCTCGAAGTTCCACAGCACCGCCGGCGCGGCGTGGATCGGAATCTCCTTGCTGGCCAGGCGCTCGCGCAGCGGGCCTTCGCCGATCGACTGCGGCTGCGCAGCGGTCAGCTGCTGGTACAGCGGGTGGGTGTCGTCACCGGCCACGCTGATCTTGGAGAACATCGGGAAACTGACATCGTAGGTGAGCTGGCAGAACTGCTGGATCTCCGCTTCGCTGCCCGGCTCCTGGCCGAGGAAGTTGTTGGCCGGGAAGCCCAGCACTTCCAGGCCCTGTGCGTGCTTTTCCGCATACAGCGCCTGCAGGCCTTCGTACTGCGGGGTCAGGCCGCACTTGGAGGCGACGTTGACCAGCAGCAGTACCTTGCCCTGGTAGTCGGCAAGCGAGGACGGCTGGCCGTCGATGGTGGTGAGGGAAATGTCCTGGATCGAAGTGCTCACGCGGGGGCTCCGGCAACAGCGGGGAATGGCCCACCAGCATAGCGCCGCGCGATGTCGGTCGCGCCGGCCGCTGGCCGGCAATCGTGCGATCGTTCGCAAGGCTTCATGAGGCTGCCGGCCAGCGGCCGGCACTACGATCAGTCCACGCAGATCATGCCCAGCGCCTTGCCCTCATCAATGCGCTGGCGGCAGCCGAAGTTCTGGCGGGCATCGCGCTGGCAGGTGCCGGTGGCGGGGCCGCCAACCGCCACTTCGCCGCCGGCAAGGCACTGGCCTGTGCAGTCGCTCTTGCGGCTGCAGGCCTTGCCGGCATCGGCGTAGGGAATCACGCACTGTTCGCGCTGCAGCCGGCCCAGCCGCTGCAGGGTGCCGCCAGCGGCCTGGCAGTCCACATCGCGCGCTTCGCGGTAGGCCTCGGCCGCTTCGGGGCTGGTGGCTGCGGCAGGTGCCGCCGCCGGATTGGCAGCCGGCGGTGCGCTGCTGCAGGCGACAAGCAGCGTGGTCAGGATGAGACTGGTGCAGAGGCGCAGGCGCATGGCGTTACCTGATCCAGTAGGACAGGCCGCCAGCATACGCATCGACCATGCAGGCGGCGTGTCGACGTAGCTCAGGCTTCGTCGCCGTCGTCGCCTTCGTCCTCGGCCGTGGCATCAGCATCGGCCAGGCCGCCCAGCAGGGATTGCGCCTGCTCTGACGCCAGCGACTCCACGCCGCGCAGGCGCCGTTCGATGGTGCGCGTCTTGCGGCTGGCTTCGCCGATGCTGCGGCCGACCGTGGTGATCTGCTTCTCGGCCTTCTCGAGAATGCCGGCGAACTTGCCGAACTCGCTCTTCACCGCACCCAGCAGGCTCCACACCTCGCTGGAACGCTGCTCGATGGCCAGCGTGCGGAAGCCCATCTGCAGGCTGTTGAGCAGCGCGGTGACCGTGGTCGGTCCAGCCACCACCACGCGGTGCTCGCGCTGCAACAGGTCGACCAGGCCCGGGCGCCGGATCACTTCGGCATACAGGCCTTCGGTGGGCAGGAACATCACCGCGAAGTCGGTGGTGTGCGGCGGCGCGATGTACTTGTCGCAGATCGACTTGGCCTGCACGCGCACCGCGCGTTCAAGCTGGATGCCCTGCAGGCGCACGCCCTCGGCGTCACCCTGTTCCTGCGCGTCGAGCAGGCGCTCGTAGTCCTCGCGCGGGAACTTGGAGTCGATCGGCAGCCACACCGGCGTGTCGTCGCTGCTGCGACCCGGCAGGCGCACCGCGATATCGACCATCTCGCCACTGTCCGGGCGTACCTTCACTGCCCGCGCGTACTGTTCCTGGGTGAGCGTCTGTTCGAGGATGTTCTCCAGCTGTACTTCGCCCCAGCTGCCACGGTTCTTGACGTTGGTCAGCACACGCTTGAGATCGCCAACGCCGGTGGCCAGCTGCTGCATCTCGCCAAGACCGCGCTGCACCTGTTCCAGGCGCTCGGAAACCAGCTTGAAGGAGTTGCCCAGGCGTGTTTCCAGCGTCGACTGCAGCTTTTCGTCCACGGTGTGGCGCATCTGCTCCAGCTTCTGCGCATTGTCGTTCTGCAGCGCGCGCAGCTGCTCTTCCAGCGTGGCGCGCATCTCGGCGATGCGCTGTTCGTTGCGCTGGGTCAGTTCCTGCAGGCGCAGGCCAAGGCTTTCGGTCAGGCGCTGCTGCGACTGCGCACCTTCCTCACGACCCTTGCGCGCATCGTCCACCAGGGTCTGGCGCAGCGCGCCCAGCTGGGTGTCGGTACGCCCGGTGAGTTCCTGCAGCTGCTGGCCGAAGGCGTGGATGCGCGCTTCCTGCTGCTGGCCGAAGGTTTCCAGCTGGCCGCGCAGTTCCTGCAGGCGCTGCCCCATGAGTGCGGCGCCACGCTGCTGGCTCTCCGCCGCCTCGGCACGCGCCTTGCGGGCGTCCTCGCCCAGCGCCTCGCGCAGCAGGTCCAGGCGCTGGTCGGTGCGGGTGGACAGATCGGTCAGCGCGCGGGCAAAGCCATCGAGCTGTTCGCGCAGCTCGCTGCGCCCGGCGCGCGCCTCCTCACGCACCGCCTGTTCGAGGCGGTCGTGCGGCGGGCGGCGCAGCAGGGCGACCAGCTGCAGGATGAGCACGGCCAATAGAAGGCCGCCAATGAGCAGATATTCGGTTTGCATGGGGCAAGTGTAGGCTGGCGGAGTCTCAGCTGCTGCGCCAGAACCATGCTCGCTCTGTACGGAAAGCCCACCTCCATCAACGTGCGCAAGGTGCTGTGGCTGTGCGCGGGGCTGGATCTGCCCCTGCGCCACGAGCCTGCGCCACCCGCGGACCTGCTGGCCGCACTGAATCCGAACCGGCAGGTACCGGTGCTGCGAGATGGCGACTTCGTGCTGTGGGAGTCCAACAGCATCTGCCGCTACCTGGCCGCCCGCGCCGGCCGTGACGACCTGTTGCCCGCAGCAACGCAGGCCCGGGCCCGGGTGGAGCAGTGGATGGACTGGCAGGCCAGCGACCTCAACAGCGCCTGGCGCCATGTGTTCATGGCGCGCGTACGCCAGCATCCGGACTACCCGGACAATGCCCGCGCCGAGGCCAGCCTGGCGCAGTGGAACCGGTTGATGGGGGTGCTTGATGCACAGCTGGCCGCTTCCGACGGCTATGTGGCGGGCGACACCTTTACCCTCGCCGATATCGTGCTGGGGCTGTCGACCCAGCGCTGGCGCAGCACGCCCGGCCACAAGCCCGCGCTGCCACACCTCGCGGCGTGGTTCGAACGCCTGCGCCAGCAGCCCGGTTTCGCCGAACACGTCGACAATGGCGTGGCCTGAGGCAGGGGTCAGATCCCTTTCCCGGGGGAAAGGGATCTGACCCCAAGAGCGACCCCAAGGGCGCGGGAACGACCCGGCCTTACCAGCCTTCCAGCACGATCTTGCCCTTGGCGCGGTGACTCTCCAGCAGCGCATGCGCGCGCCGCAGGTTGGCCGCGTCGATGCGCCCGAAATGCTCGCCCAGGGTGGTCTGCAGCACGCCGGCATCGATCAGCTCGGCCACCCGGTTCAGCAGGTCGTGCTGGCGCTGCATGTCCGCGGTCTTGTACAGCGGGCGGGTGAACATCGACTCCCAGTGCAGTGACAGTGCCTTTCGCTTGAGCGCCATCACATCCACCTGGCCGGGGTCGTCGATCAGGCCGAACTGGCCCTGCGGCGCCAGCAGCTCCACGATCTGCGCGTAGTGCTGGTCGGAGTGGGTCAGGCTGGCCACGTGCTGCACCTCGCTGATGCCCAGCCGTGCCAGTCCCTCGGCCAGCGGCAGGCTGTGGTCGATCACGTGGTGCGCGCCCATCGCATACACCCAGTCCTGGGTGTCCGGGCGCGATGCGGTGCCGATCACCGTCAGTTTCGTCAGCTTCCGCGCCAGCTGCACCTGGATCGAACCGACACCGCCAGCAGCACCGATCACCAGCAGGGTCTGGCCTTCACCGCCGCCCTCGGGAATGCGCAGGCGGTCGAACAGCAGCTCCCAGGCCGTGATCGCGGTCAGCGGCAGCGCGGCGGCGGCCGCATCGCCGAGACTGGCCGGCTTGCGACCGACGCTGCGCTCGTCCACCAGCTGGTACTCGGCATTGCTGCCCGGGCGGTCGATCACGCCGGCGTAGTAGACCGCGTCGCCAGGCTGGAACAGGGTGACTTCGCTGCCCACCGCGTCGACGATGCCGACCGCATCCCAGCCCAGCACGCGCGGGCCGTCGGTGGCCACGCCGCGGCGGACTTTGGTGTCGACCGGGTTCACCGCCACCGCGCGCACCGCCACCCGCAGGTCGCGTGGGCCGGGCTGCGGCAGTTCCAGTTCGATATCGATCAGGGCCCGGATGTCGTCGATCGGCAGGCCGGCGTGGGTGTAGGCAATGGCGCGCATGGCAGCGGTCCAGTGGGGAAGGAGTGCACAGGTTGCGCCGCGCACGGTCGCTCAGAAAGGCGCAGAATCGGGCAGCACTTTCACTCCGGCAATGAAGATGATCCGCTTCGACGACCTGCAGTTGTTCGTCCGCACGGCCGCACTGGGCAGCTTCTCGCAGGCGGCCCGCGAGGCCGATCTGTTACCCGGCCAGGTCGCTGCAGCCGTGGCGCGGCTGGAACGCGAACTGGACCTGCGCCTGTTCGTGCGTACCACCCGCAGCCTGCGTCTAACCGGCGAGGGCGCGCTGTACCTGCCGTATGCGCAGGAGGTGCTGGCTACCCTGCGCGAAGGGCGGGCCCGCGTGCAGGGCGAGGACACCGAACTGCACGGCACGCTGCAGCTGTCGGCACCGTCGGACTTTGGTCGCAACCTGCTGCTGCCGTGGCTGACCGCGTTCCGAGCCGCGCATCCACGGCTGCGCCTGCACCTGCGGCTGTCCGATGAAGTGGCCGACGTGTTCCGCGATCCGGTCGATGTGGCGATCCGCATCGGCCACTTCGACGACGCCAGCTACGTGGCCCTGCCCCTGCTCGAAGGCAACCGTCGTGTGCTCGCGGCTTCGCCCGATTACCTGCAGCGACGGGGCACGCCGGTGCGCCTGGACGAACTGCGCGAGCACGATTGCCTGGTCTACCAGCTCAGTGGCCGTGCCTACGATCGCTGGTCGTTCGAGGTCGACGGGCGCCGCACCGTGATCCCGGTGCGCGGCCCGCTGGTCTGCGACGACGCCGACGTGGTGCGGCGCTGGGCGGTGGCCGGCGAAGGCATCACCTACAAGTCCTGGCTGGACCTGCGCGAGGACGTGCTGGCCGGGCGCCTGCAGCTGCTGCTCGACGGTGTTGGCAGCAGCATTCCGTTGCAGCTGGTATGCCCGCACCGCAAGCAGTTCTCGCCCGCGGTACGGCAACTGCACGCGCAGCTGCGCCAGCACCTGCAACCGCTGCTGTCTGGCATGCCAGATGGACTTTCCCGCCCCCTGTCGCCCACCCCGGTGCTGGCCGACAATGGCGGCCCCCCGTAAGAGAGAACACCGCCATGCCGTGGATGGGCATCCAGGACCTGTGGACGTTTCTGGTCGCCGTGCTGGTGTTTCTCGCCCTGCCTGGCCCCGGCACCTTCACCCTGCTGACCGCCACCGGCCGGGGCGGCGTGCGCGGCGGCTACACCGCACTGGCCGGCCTGCTGGTCGGTGACCAGATCCTGATGTGGCTGGCGCTGGCCGGTGTGGCCGCACTGCTGAAGGCCAATCCCTTGGTCTTCCACGCTGTGCAGTACCTGGGTGCGGCCTACCTGGTGTGGGTGGGCATCAGCCTGCTGCGCACGCCGAAGCACGAGGGCGGTGATGCTGGTCCGATCCGCATGCAGCCGGGCCGCTACTTCCAGCAGGCGATCCTGGTCAGCCTGCTCAACCCGAAGGCGATCCTGTTCTACATGGCCTTCCTGCCGCTGTTCATCGATCCGAAGGCGCACCAGGGCATCGCGACCTTCGCGGCCCTGGCCGGCATCATCCTGGTGGTCAGCATCGCCTACTGCTCGATGCTGATCGGCGTGGGCAACCTGGCCCGCCGCCGGTTGATCCAGCATCCGCGCATCAGCGATGCGCTGCGCCGGGTGGCCGGCCTGTTCCTGGTCGGGTTCGGCATCCGGTTGGGGTTGAACGGATGATCCGGCGCGCGCTGGTGCTGGTGTTCATCGGGCTTCTGGCCGACACCGCAGCGGCCAGCGTGCAGGACCATCGCTGCCTGACGGGCGGTCGCAACGACGGCATCCACCTGCTGTGGCGCTGGCTGGACGATGGCAGCGCCGACGTGCAGTACGCCGGGCAGCGCGGCCGCCTGCAGCTGCAACGGGTGTCGCAGGAAACGACGGTGCTGGACGAAGACCGCCCGTACCAGTTCGACAGCGTCTGGGAAGAGCGCATCGATGGGCGCCTCAACGGCCGCTACCTGCTGAGCACCCAGGGCGCGCTGGTGCTGGACCTGAGCTACGAACGCGCCCGTGATGGCCGTCGCACCACCTTCCACGATGACGGCGAGGCGTGGCAGGAGGATGGCTGCCATTGGCCGGGAGGCGTAGCGGCGCGCGTGGTCGATTGGAGCATGCCAACCAAGGTTGGCATCTACCGGTCGTGCATCTCCGCGCGCAGGTGGTCGATGAACACCCGCAGCTTGGGCGCCATCTGCTCACGCGCGGGGTAGTACAGGTGGAAGCCGGGGAATGGCGGCTGCCAGTCCTGCAGCACGCTCTGCAGTCGCCCAGCGTTGATGTCGTCGGCCATCAACGAGGCGAAGCCCTGGGCCATGCCCAGACCCGCCAGCACGGCACCATGGGCGACGCCGGCATCGTTGAACACCAGCCGTCCGCTCACTTGCACGTCCAGGTCGTGGCCGTCGCGGCTGAACTCCCAGGGCATCAGCCGGCCGTTGGCCAGCCGGTGCACGATGCAGGCGTGGCCCTGCAGGTCATGCGGGGTCTGCGGCACGCCATGGCGTTCGAAATAGGCCGGCGTGGCCACCACCACCTGCCGCTCGGGTGGCCCGACCGGCACCGCGATCATGCCCTGTGCGAGTGATTCGCCGAGGCGGATGCCGGCATCGAAGCCCTCGGCCACCAGATCGGTCAGCGCCGGGTCGACGCACAGTTCCACCTGCACCTGCGGGTAACGCGCAAGAAAATCGGGCAGCCGCGGCAGGACCATGCGATCGGCGACGATGCGCGGCAGGGTCACACGCAGTCGCCCGGCAGGCACCGAGCGCGCGCTGTCCAGTTCGGCAAAGGCCTGGTCGATCTGGTCCAGGCCGCCGCGCACGCGTTGCAGGAAACGCGCGCCGTGTTCGGTCAGGCTGACCCGCCGCGTGGTCCGCTGCAGCAGGCGCACGCCCATCCGCGCTTCCAGCGCGCGCACGCTCTGCGACAGCGCCGAGGTCGACACGCCCAGGGCATCGGCGGCGCGGGTAAAGCTGGCATGCTCGGCCACGTGGACGAAGGCGACCACAGCGGTGAGGGGGACGGAGGCATCCATTGTGAAGCCAGCCTTCAAGGTAAGTCCGGTGATCGGCAGTTTATCCACATGATGGCGTGGAGGATGCTGTGCCCCTCGCCGCTGCCCCTCCAGGCGTGGCGCCCTTCCCCCAAGGAGATCCGCATGAAGACCCGTACTCTCGGCCCTGCCGGCCCCACCGTGTCCGCCCTTGGACTGGGCTGCATGGGCATGAGCGCCTACTACGGCGGCCGTGGCAGTGACGATGACGGCATTGCCGTCATCCGGCACGCGCTGGACCGTGGCGTGAGCCTGCTCGACACCGCCGATGTGTATGGCCCGCACACCAACGAGGTGCTGGTCGGCCGCGCGATCGCCGGCCGCCGCGACCAGGTGTTCCTGGCCAGCAAGTTCGGCATCGGCCTGGACCCGGCGGACCCGAAGGCGCGGCAGGTCAACGGCCATCCGGACTATGTGCAGGCCGCCTGCGAGGCCAGCCTGCGCCGGCTGGGCGTGGACCACATCGACCTCTACTACCAGCACCGCGTCGACCCCAGCGTGCCGATCGAGGACACCGTCGGTGCGATGGCACGTCTGGTGGAACAGGGCAAGGTGCGCTGGCTGGGCCTGTCCGAGGCCTCGGCGGCCACCCTCCGCCGCGCCCATGCGGTGCACCCGATCACCGCGGTGCAGAGCGAGTACTCGCTGTGGTCGCGCGAGCCGGAGCAGAACGCGGTGCTGGCCACCACGGAGGAACTGGGCATCGGCTTCGTGCCGTATTCGCCGCTGGGCCGTGGCTTCCTGACCGGCGCCATCCGCAGCCCGGATGACTTCGACACCGACGATTACCGGCGCACCTCGCCCCGCTTCGAAGGCGAAAACTTCCAGCGCAACCTGGCACTGGTGGATACCGTGCAGGCGCTGGCCGCCGAGCGCGGCATCGCCGCCTCGCAGCTGGCGCTGGCCTGGGTGCTGTCGCGCGGCGAGCACATCGTGCCCATCCCGGGCACGACGCGGCGGGCACGGCTGGACGAGAACCTCGCTGCGCTGCAGGTGGAACTGGACACGGCCACGCTGGACGCACTGGACGCGGCCTTCCCGCTGCATGCCGCGGCCGGTGACCGCTACTCGGTCAGCGGCATGGCCAACATCGAGTCGTAGCAGCGGCCGGGACGGACGCACACCGGTGGCTACCACCGGATTGTGCCGATTCCGGCAGCCTGGCCGGGGCGCAGCGCGCGCCCGGCCATGCATGACCCCCGTCAGTGGTAATGCTGCGCTGCGTTCGGTCACACTCGGGAACTTGTCGTTCTTAGTCACCCCTTCCGAGGCCTGCATGTCCCTGTTCCGGCGCAAGTCCCTAGATTCCGTCACCGTCCACGAAGCCGGCAGGCGCCTGATCCCGACGCTCAGCTGGCCGCACCTGATCGCGCTGGGCATCGGCGCCATCGTCGGTACCGGCATCTACACGCTGATCGGCGTGGGTGCCAACCTGGCCGGCCCGGCCGTGCTGATCTCCTTCGCGATTGCCGGTGCGGTCTGCGCCTGCGCGGCACTGTCCTACGCCGAACTGTCGACGATGATGCCGGCCGCCGGCAGTGCCTACACCTACAGCTACAGTGCGCTGGGCGAGGTGTTCGCCTGGGTGGTGGGCTGGAGCCTGATCCTGGAGTACTCGCTGGTGGTGAGTACGGTGGCGGTGGGCTGGTCAGGCTACTTCGTCGGCTTCCTCGAATGGGTCCATACCCAGTTCGGCTGGAATGTGCACCTGCCGGCCTGGCTGGCCGCCGGCCCGCACGTGGAAGGCGGCATGATCAACCTGCCGGCGATCATCATCACCTGGCTGGTGGCCGGCATGCTGATGGCCGGCACCAAGGAAAGCGCCACGCTCAACGCCATCCTGGTGGTGTTCAAGCTGATCGCGCTGGCCATCTTCGTCGCCGTGGCCCTGCCCGCCTTCGACAGCGCCAACCTGCAGCCGTTCATGCCGTATGGTTTCGCCAAGTCGATGGGCCCCGACGGCGTCGAGCACGGCGTGATGGCGGCGGCAGCCATCATCTTCTTCGCCTTCTACGGCTTCGATGCGATCTCCACCGCCGCCGAGGAGACCAAGAACCCGGGCCGCGACCTGTCGATCGGCATCATCGGTTCGATGATCGGCTGCACCATCGTCTACGTGCTGGTGGCGCTGGCGGCCGTCGGTGCGATGAGCTACGCGGTGTTCGGCCACAGCGCCGAGCCGCTGGCGCTGATCATGCGCCAGCTGGGCCATCCGACCGCGGCAATGGTGATCGGCGTGATCGCGATCATCGCCCTGCCGACGGTGCTGCTGGCCTTCCTGTACGGCCAGAGCCGCATCTTCTTTGTGATGAGCCGCGATGGCCTGCTGCCGCGTGGCCTGTCCAAGGTCAACGCACGCACCGGCACGCCGGTGGCGACCACGCTGTTCACCGCAGTGGTGGTGTCGGCGCTGGCCGGTGTGGCGCGCCTGGACGAGATTGCCGCGCTGGCCAACGCCGGTACCCTGGCCGCGTTCACCGCCGTCGGCATCTGCCTGGTGGTGCTGCGCCTGCGCGAGCCGAACCGCGAGCGCACGTTCCGCACGCCGCTGGCCTTCGTGGTCGGCCCGCTGGCCGCGCTGGGCTGCATCTACCTGTTCCTCAGCCTGCCGCACACCACCCAGCTGTATTTCCTGCTGTGGAACGTGGCCGGCCTGGTGCTGTACTTCCTGTACAGCCGTCGCCACGCGCTGATCGCGAAATAACCGGATCGCCGGTAGTGCCGGCCGCTGGCCGGCACCTCACATCCTGTTGATACGGGCAATGCCGGCCAGCGGCCGGCACTACCGCAGGGCGGTCAACCGCCCTGCTTTGCCGCGTAGTCCTGCGCCTGGCGCATCACCCGCAGCAGGTTGCCGCCCCAGATGCCGGCAATCTGCTGCTCGGTGTAACCCTTGCGCAGCAGCCACGCGGTGATCTTCGGCAGCTGGCTGACATCGGGCAGGCCGCTCAGGCCACCGCCGCCATCCCAGTCCAGGCCGATGCCCACGTGCTCGGGGCCGACCACCTTGAGGATGTGCTCGAAGTGGGCGAAGAAGTCGTCGAGGCTGGCATGGCGCACCGGGTGCTCGTGGTCCAGCGCCTGTTCGGCCTTCAGCAGGGCAACACCCTGCTCGATGCCCATGCCTTCCCAGCCACCCAACTGCTTGCTCAGCGCTTCCTCGGCCTGCTTGCGCTCGGGTGTCTTCGCCGTGTCGATCAGGTAGCCGCCATAGGCGTTCACCTGGATCACGCCGCCGGCCTTGGCCAGCTTGCGCAGGCGCGGGTCATCAAGATTGCGCGGGTGGTCGTAGACCGCCTTGGCTGAGCTGTGCGACAGCACGAAGGGCACCGGCATCATTGCCAGCAGGTCATCGAACACCGCGTCGGACGCATGCGACTGGTCGATCACGATGCCCAGCTTCACCGCCTGCTGCACCAGGCCCTTGCCGGCCGGGCTCAGGCCTTTCCATTCCGCTCCCTTGGGGTCGGTGGCCGAATCGGCGAACTCGTTGTTGGCGAAGTGCACGGTACTGAGCAGGCGCAGGCCGGCACGGTGGTAGAACGAGAGCAGGCTGGGGTCTTCCACCAGCGGGCTGGCGTTTTCCATGCTGATGTAGACCACGCGCTTGCCGGCGGCCTTGATGCGTGCCGCGTCATCGGCGGTCAATGCCAGCGCGAAACGCTCGGGATTGGCGGCCAGCATTTCGCGGATCTCCAGCAGCCGCTGCAGGCCATGGTCACGCTCGGCGAGGTGCGCGGCTGGGCTGCGGTCGCCCTGATCGGTGTAGATCGCCCAGAAGCCGCCGTCCAGCGCGCCCTCGACCATGCGCGGGTAGTCCACTTGCGAGAGTGCGTTGCGGTCGTGGCGCTGCTCGATGTCGAAGCCGGTCCGGCCGAAATTGGCCGGCGTATCCAGGTGGCTGTCGAGCGTGACCAGGCGCTGCTGCAGGGCCTTGGCGCGGGCCAGTTCCTGTGCGCTGAACTCGATGGCATGAGCCGACAGCGGCGCACACAGCGCCAGGGCAAGCACGACGGACAGGTGGCGCAACGATGGCATGGGCTCTCACCGGCAATGGGAAGAGCCCGACCATAGCGCTGCGGCCGGCAGATTTGTAGAGTCGGGCTCACGCTCGGCTGCCAGGCACCGCGAGTCGAGCATGAATCGTATTCACGGCCCAGCGGCCAGCTTCCCGCGCATTGCGATGCGTTCGAAACAATGGCGCCCCCAGGATCAGGTGGCTCGGCTCGCCTCTACATCGTCCCGCGGTCAGTCGACCACGCGGCAGAACACGGCCTTCAGGTAACGCGATTCCTGCACGTGGGCCATGAACGGATGGTCCGGACCCGCACCAGCGACCTTCAGGATCTGGATCGTGCGGCCGGAGAAATAGGCCGCGCGGCGCAGCATGTCGAGGAACTGGTCCTCGGCCACCAGGCCGGTGCAGGAGAACGTGGCGAACAGGCCGCCCGGCTTGACCACGCCCAGCGCCAGCTTGTTCATGTCCAGGTACTTCTTCAGCGCGGTGATGACCTGGTCGCGGTCGCGGGTCATCTTCGCCGGATCCAGGATCACCACGTCGTACTGCTCGCCGCGGTTGGCGGCGTCGCGCAGCCACGGGAAGATGTCGGACTGGATGAACTTCGGGCGCACGTTGTTCAGGCGCGAATTGCCCTTGGCGATCTGGATGACGTCCTCATCGATGTCGATGCCGACCACTTCCGAAGCGCCACGCGCAGCGGCATACACGGCGAAACCGCCGGTGTTGCAGCACAGGTCCAGCACGCTCTTGCCTTCCACCTGCTGGCTCAGCCACTCGCGGTTCTCGCGCTGGTCGGCGAAGAAACCGGTCTTGTGCGCGCCGGCCGGGTCGGCGCGGAACTTGATGCCGTACTCGGTGATCACCGACGCCTCGGTGGTGGTGTTGCCGTGGAAGTCGAAGCTCTCCTGCTTCTGCACGTGTTCGTCGGCGAAGCTGTGGAAACGGCAGCCCGGGAACTGCTCGCGCAGGGCGTCGTAGATCCATTCGCGGTGGCGGAACATGCCGGCGGCGAAGAACTCGACCACCACCAGGTCGCCGTAGCGATCCACCACCAGGCCGGACAGGCCGTCGCCTTCGCTGTGCACCACGCGCCAGGCGTCGGAGACCGCGTCGAGCTTCAGCACCTCACGGCGCAGCGACACCGCCTGGGCGATCTTGCGCGAGAACCAGCCGGCATCCACCGGCACGTTCTGATCGGTTTCAAGGATGCGCACGGCAATGCGCGAGTGCCCGTTGTAGAACCCGCGGCCAATGAACTCGCCATCGATGCCGACCACGTCGACGATGGAACCGGGCTTGGGCCGGACGGTCGGCTTCTCGACCAGTTTCTGGAAGATCCACGGGTGGCTGGAACGCCACGCATTCTTGAGGCGGACAATCGGAAGGGGGGTATTCATCCACCCATTGTAAACCGGGCGCCGGGGTCGGATCCTCGCAGGGGCTCTGACCCCGGTGTGGCGACGATGGGGTCGGAGCCCCTTTGGGGATCCGACCCCTGGCCTCCCCCCCATTTGACGGCGGCGGGGCCAGACGGCAGAATCGGCGCCAGAAGGGGAGTAGCTCCCAGACGTTGTCGCCGTCATTTCGAGCCCGCAGGCTCCGGTGCAACGGCAGTTCCAGCCGACTGGAACTGCGAGCGAGACCTTCGCCGTACTGGCGAAGCTCTGTCCCTGGATCCCCCTCCCGATCCTCCGTTGCAGATCCTCGCCGTCCGGCCTGGCATTCATCTTTCCAACGGACATTCCCAATGCAGACGATCGGTAACGTGTGGTTGTGGGGCGGCTTCGCAGCGGTGGTGGTCATCGCCCTGCTGGTCGACCTCGTGTTGATGCGCCATGGTGGACCGCACAAGGTCACCTTCAAGGAGGCCCTGTGGTGGTCCATCGGCTGGGTCGCGCTGGCCCTGCTGTTCAATGCGGGCCTCTGGTACTACCTGAATGAGACCGCCGGCCAGGTGGTGGCCAACAAGGTCGGCCTCGAATTCCTGACCGGCTACCTGGTCGAGAAGGCGCTGGCGGTCGACAACATCTTTGTGTTCCTGATGATCATGAGCTACTTCGCGGTGCCGGAGGAGCAGCGCCAGAAGGTGCTGATCATCGGCATCCTGGGTGCGATCGTGCTGCGTACGATCATGATCTTCGCCGGCAGCGTGCTGATCAGCCAGTTCCATTGGCTGCTCTACGTGTTCGGCGCCTTCCTGCTGTTCACGGGCTGGAAGATGTGGTTCGCCGCCGGCCAGGAGCCAGACCTGGAGACCAATCCCGCCCTGCGCTGGATGCGCAAGCACCTGCGCCTGCTGCCGGACTATGCCGGCAACGCACTGAGCGTGAAGCGCGACGGCGTGCGCTGGTTCACCCCGCTGTTCGCGGTGCTGATCCTGATCGCGGTCACCGACGTGATCTTCGCCGTGGACAGCATCCCGGCGATTTTCGCGATCACCACCGACCCGTTCATCGTGCTCACCTCCAACGTGTTCGCGGTGCTGGGCCTGCGCGCGATGTTCTTCCTGCTGGCCGGCATGGCCGACCGCTTCCACCTGCTGCCGTACGGGCTGGCGCTGGTGCTGGGCTTCATCGGCATCAAGATGATGATCATCGACCTGTTCAAGATCCCGACCCCGGTCTCGCTGGGCGTGGTGGCGGTGATCATCGCCGCCACCGTGGTGCTCAGCTTGAAGTACCCGCCGAAGGAGGGCGAAGGCCAGGCCTGAGCCTGAACGGCTGAACGGCGCGGCCGGTGGGATTGTCCCGCCGGCCGTATCCACTTTCCCGCCGCGGTGGCCTTGGTTTCGCGCCAGTCACCGCCATTGCTGAGGTATGGACAACAACGCGCCCCTGCCCGCCGGCGACCTGCCGGCCCCCCGCAATGACCGCTCGCGCATCCTGCGGGCGTTCAATGTCAGCCTGGCCGCCGTGCTGGTGCTGGTGGCCGTGTTCGCCCTGCAGGGCACCTTCGACTGGCGGCCCTGGGCCGTGGCGCCACTGGAAGCGAAGGGACTGCTCGGCCTGATCGGCGGCCCGATGCTGCATGCCTCGGTCGAGCACATCGTCGCCAACAGCATCGCCATCCTGATCCTCGGCACCCTGGCAGGCAGCGTCTATCCGAAGGCCACCGTGCGCGCCCTGCCCCTGCTGTGGCTGGGTTCGGGCCTCGGTGCATGGATGCTGGGCAACCCCGGCAGCGTGCACCTGGGCGCCAGTGGCGTGACCCACGGCCTGATGTTCCTGCTGGCCAGCCTCGGCCTGCTGCGGCGCGACCGTGCGGCAATCGCCACCGGCCTGATCGGCATGCTGTTCTACGGCGGCATGCTGATGACCATCCTGCCACACGCCGATGGCGTGTCCTGGCAGTCGCACATGGGCGGTGCCTTCGCCGGCATCATCGCCGCGCTGCTGTTCCGCAACGCCGACCCGCTGCCGCCGCGCCCGCGTTACAGTTGGGAAGACGAAGAAGAAGACGTCGAACCGCTGCCCGACGATGAGCTTGAGTTGCCGTCACCGCAGCGCGTGCCGGTGCTGTGGCAGCCCCGCGAAGGCCAGGACTACGTGGTGATCCCGTTCCGCCGCCCGGACGAGCCGCGCGGTTGAAAATGCCCCGGTAGTGCCGGCCGCTGGCCGGCACCCTCATGATCCGGTAGTGGCCGACCTTGGTCGGCGCGGTTGTTGTGTGCCAACCAAGGTTGGCACCTACCACAGCACACCGGCACCCCGGGTAGCGCCGGGCCATGCCCGACGGCGTTGATCGCTCAGTTCCCCGCCGCGCCCATGCCATCCACCGCCTGCCGGCCCAGTGCCGGGTCATCGGTGAAGAACGCATCGATGCCGGTGGCCAGATAGGCACGCATCTCGGCAATCGAACCCTCGGCATTGCGCGCGTTGTCGGCGCCCTTGCGCAGGTTGCTGGCCTGGAAGTGGTTCTCCGGACGGAAGGTGTACGGAATCACCATCAGGCCCACTGCATGTGCGTCCTGTACCAGCGTGGTCGGAGTGCTCAGCGCGCCCTTGGCGTCCAGCGGAATGATCGAGCGCAGTTCCGGGCCGATGCTGTCGGCGTAGCTGGCGATGTCCTTCAGTCCTGCCGGGGTCATCATCTGCGCGTAGGTCAGCTTTCCACCGGCCTTGGCGATGTCGGCCGGCTGGGTGTCGCCCTTCCACAGCAGTTGCAGCAGGCGGATGTTGCTGCCGCGCGGGATCTTGCCGCGCAGGTAGCGCAGGTTGGCGGTCTCGAACGACTGGATGGTGACCGGGCCGACGTTGGTATAGGCATTGCCACGCAGCGCGGTCAGGAGCTTGTCTTCCATCGGCAGGCCGATCGACTGGAAGTAGGTCGGGTGCTTGATCTCCGGCACCAGGCCGATGCCACGGTTGGCACGCCCGGCCTGCTGGACAAGGAATGCGAGGATCTCGTCCAGGCTGGCGATGCGGAACTGGCCGTCATAGGCGGTGCTGCGCAGTTCCGGCAGGCGCTCGCGCGCGTACAGGGTCTTCAGCTCGGCCAAGGTGAAGTCTTCGGTGAACCAGCCGTCCACCTTCTGCCCGTCGATGACCTTGCTGGTGCGGCGGCTGGCGAATTCGGGATGCGAGGCCACATCAGTGGTGCCGCTGATCTCGTTCTCGTGGCGGGCCACCATCACTCCGTCCCTGGTCATCACCAGGTCCGGCTCGATGTAGTCGGCGCCATCGGCGATCGCCTGCGCATAGGCGGCCAGGGTGTGCTCGGGCAGCAATGCGCTCGCCCCGCGATGGCCATAGACCGACACCTTGTGCGCGGCCGGGGTGGAGGATTCAGCACTCATGGCCACCGATGGTGCCACGGCCAGCGACAACAGCAACGCACAACCCCACGACTTCACTGCGACTTCCCCAATCGGTATGTGATGGGCGTCAGTATGCGGCGGCAATGTGACAGGTGGGGGACCTGGGGTCGGATCCCCGCAGGGGCTCCGACCTGAGCGCTCCCCCCATTCTTCAAACAATTCTGATTGAAGCGCTGCACGGCCCGCGACTAGCCTCGGATGACCAACAGCGAAGTTGTCAGGGGCAGATCATGAAACAACTGATGTACATGCCGATTCTCAAATGGCGACAGGGAGAGTATCTCGCGGTGGGTCGTACCAGCGAAGGAGTCAAGGATGGGATCTATCCCCTGTTCGAGATCCCGATCGAGCAGTGGGACTTCGAGAACGATGCACCGGCCAAGTCACTCGATGACCACCTGAAGAACGTAGGCAGGCGTCTGAGCAGTAACTGGAAGGCGCGGCGCTGCCTGTTCGATTCGCCCTATCTTGCCGGTGACGACACCATGGCGGACGGCCAGCACCATCTGGAGCGGATCTTCCACCTCACTCGCACCGCAGGATGCCAGGCCATTCCCGTGACCGGCATTGACCGGCATGTCGACTACCAGCAGGCGGTGGCACGCATCGTCGCCCGCGATGATCGTGGCTGCGGATTACGGCTGGTGCCGGATGATCTTGAAGGAGGGCACCTGGCCCGGATCTCAGGGTTGCTGAAACTGTTGGGCGTGGTATCAGGTCAGGTGGACCTGATCCTCGACAGCTCGACCGATGTCGCCGACTCGCCCACGCTGCAGGCATCGACCTGGCAGGCATGGATTGCGGCCGTTCCGGATCTGGCCGACTGGAGATCGATCACCCTCGTGGGTGGTAGTTTCCCTGCCAGCCTAAGCCCCTCTTCAAGCTATCGCCCACATGGCGATGTGAACCGCCGGGAATGGCGCGCGTACACGCGGCTAGCCCGCATGCACACTGAACGAATGCCGTGGTTTGGTGACTATGGCTGCGCTTCTCCACAGACGGAATTGATGGATCCTCGCCTGTTCGACCCCAACGCCAAGATCAAGTACACGATCGATGATCAGTGGCGGATCATTGTAGGTACCCAGATCAAGCGCAACGGCCGCGACCAGTACCGTGATCTGTGTCGGCACCTGGTCTCCGATCTGCCGGTGGTCTTCATGGGGCGCGGCTACAGCTGGGGTGATGCGTACATCGAAGACTGCGCAATCAGTGTCACCAGTACCGGGGGAAGCTCGACCTGGCCAACGGTGGCGACCAACCACCATATGACTAAGGTTGTTCGCGACCTCGCCAGTCTGACCGGCGCTTCAACTGTTCCCTGACCAGCGCACGGATTTCCGCAAGACTGTAGAGCTCCGACAGACGTTCACATAGCGCTGCGCGGTTGCCGCGCAGCGCTGATTTTTCAGGCGTCCGCCTGCCGATCAGAGCAGAAATTTCATCGCGCCAGAGCAGTGCTGCGACGGCCGTCGCGCTCACTGATGGATTGAGTTTTGCAGGCCGCACTAGTTCTAGCCTCACTGCGTTGCGCGCTCCACGTGATGCCAGCCTGACCCCCCACCAAGCAGGCAACGTATCCAGGGCATGGTCCAAATGGCGCTTGCCCACCACGATCGTCGCCTTGTCGAGGACATCGGAGTAGAACTGCTGCTGCAATGGAAGTCTCCGCAGGGTGTCTACATCACTCTTGATCTCGTAGCCGTGCAGATGGCCATTGATGACACAGACATCGACCCGGCAGGCGCCGCGCGCAAGCCCCATTTCCTCCACCACAAGCGTGTTCGGATTTGCGACATGCTCAGCAATGACCTTGCCCAGCAGAGCTGATCGCACGTCACTGTCGGTTATCGGGTTCATGGCGGGAATGATATCAAGGTGGTGTCGCGCACAGGATTGAAACCCCCAGCCGTCAGTCATGAGTAAGCGAGGCGGTCAGAGCCCCTTCGGGAATCTGACCTCGGATCTACTTCCCGATGCAGAAACTGGAGAAGATCCTTCCAAGCAGGTCATCGGCACTCATCTGCCCGGTGATCTCGCCCAGCGCGTCATGCGCCAGCCGCAGTTCCTCGGCGGCCAGTTCCAGGTGCTCATGCGCCAGCTCGCCATCGGCGCGCTGCGCGTGCTCCTGCGCACGCTCGATTGCGTCCACATGCCGCGTGCGCGCGGAGAACTCGCCATCCACCTGCTCCCCTGCCCCGGCCGAAGCAATCGAACGCAGACGCGCATGCAGATCGTCGAGCCCGGCGCCGGTGGCGGCCGAAACGAACACCCGGTCCGGATCGTCCAGCGACGGCAACGCCTCCAGCAGGTCCGACTTGTTGTGGATGTAGACCTTGTGCGGCACCGCCGCCACGGCCTTGCCCAGCGCCGCTTCGCCGACCGCCGGATCGCGCGCATCCAGCACGATCAGCGCCAGGTCGGTGCGCTCGATTTCCACGTGGGCGCGGCGCATGCCTTCGCGTTCGATGGCGTCACCGCCGTCGCGCAGGCCGGCGGTGTCGACCAGGGTCAGCTCCAGGCCGTCCAGGCGGATGGTCTCGCGCAGGGTGTCGCGGGTGGTACCGGCGATGTCGGTGACGATGGCGCGTTCGCTGCCGGCCAGCGCGTTGAGCAGTGAACTCTTGCCGGCGTTCGGCGGACCGATCAGCACCGCGTGCAGGCCATCGCGCAGGCGACGGCCGCGTTCGGCATCGCGGCGCAGAATGGCCAGATCGCTGCGCGCCTGTTCCAGCCCACGCCGCACCTGCGCGCCACCGAGCGTATCCAGCGGTTCGTCGGCGAAGTCGATGGCCGCTTCCACGTGGATGCGCAGCAGAACCAGCTGCTCGACCACGACGTCGATGCGGCGCGAGAACACGCCATCCAGCGAACGGCGTGCCGCGCGCGCGGCGCGGTTGTCGCCCGCGGCGATCAGGTCGGCGATGGCCTCGGCCTGGGCCAGGTCGAGCTTGCCGTTAAGGAAGGCGCGTTCGCTGAACTCTCCCGGGCGCGCCTGGCGTGCACCGAGCGCGATGCAGCGCGCGACCAGTTGCTGCAGCAGCACGGGGCTGCCATGGCCCTGCAGTTCCACCACCTCTTCGCCGGTGAAGCTGTTCGGTGCCGGGAACCACAGCACGATGCCATCGTCGATGACCTCGCCGTCGGCATCGCGTAGGCGCGCGTAGTGCGCGTGGCGCGGGCGCAGTGCAGGCGCGCCCAGCGCGTTGGCGATGGCCGCGGCACGCGGGCCGGACAGGCGCAGCAGGCCGACACCGCCGGCGCCAGGGGCGCTGGCGATGGCGACGATGGTGTCGGTGCGGATCGCGTCGTTCATGGCTCAGAGTTTCTCCAGCTGTGCGCGCGCCTGGGCCGCGCCACTGCCCTGCGGCTGCAAGGCCAGGTAGGT
Organism: Stenotrophomonas sp. YJH_SMC_120; assembly: GCF_059368675.1. Classification (NCBI taxonomy): domain Bacteria; kingdom Pseudomonadati; phylum Pseudomonadota; class Gammaproteobacteria; order Lysobacterales; family Lysobacteraceae; genus Stenotrophomonas; species Stenotrophomonas sp. YJH_SMC_120. The sequence continues at coordinate 215,662 of NZ_JCAFRY010000005.1, read as the reverse complement.
GGTGTAGGCCTGCTTGGCCTTGGCCTTGTCGCCGGCGTTGAAGTAGGCATCACCCAGGTTGAGATAGGCCACTGCACGCGAGGGGTCGATCTTCAGCGTGTTCTCCAGCCAGCGCGCCGCTTCGGCATAGCGCTGCTGGCGGTAGTAGACGAAGCCGAGGTTGTTGGCGGCCTGGGCGAAGTCCGGACGCAGCTTCAGTGCCTCGGTGAACTGCGCCACCGCCTCGTCGTACTGCTTCTCGCGGTACAGCTGCAGGCCGCGGTCATTGGCCTGCTGCGCGCGCTGGCGGTCGGACGCCGGGCCCGCAGTGGGCACCACCAGTTTGGCCTTGCCGCCCTGCAGGTCGGCCACCGTCACCGGCGCCTGGCTGCCCTTGGCTTCGCTGGCGGCTTCAACCTTGTTGTTCAGGGCGATCGCATCGGCGGTCAACTGGCGCGTATCAGCATTGAGGAACTCCTGGCTGTCCGGCACCTGGAACACGAACTCGCCGCCCTGCGAACCGGGCAGGCTGCCGAAGGCCGGGGTCTGGTGTGAAACGGCTGAGACGGCCGGCGCAACGTAGGCGGCCAGTTCGGTACCGGTGATCAGCCCATCGCCGTTGAGGTCGCCCTTGCCGGCCAATGCCTGCAGCAGCACCCAGGTGAACACCGAGTGGCCGTTCGGACCGGCGTCGGCCACCTGCTGGTCGGCACCGCCGGCGGTCAGCATCTGCCGCGCGCTGCGCCGCGCGTTCTCGCGCAGGAACAACGACGACGATGGACCGCCACGGGTCAGGCCCAGGCCGCTGTAGCAGGCATCCATCACGAACATAACGTGCTTGGCCTGCATGCTCTCGGCGATGTTCTGGATGTCGGTCATCGCGATGGCGTCGGTAGCGAATTCCTTCGGGTCCGAATCGACCGGGATGATGTAGCCGAGGTCACGCCCTGAGGCGAGCTGGCGGGTCGCGCCATGGCCGGCGAAGAACACGAACACGCGATCGTTCTTGCCAGTGCGGTCATCGGCCAGGCGGTCGTGGAAGGCAGCCAGGATGTTGTTGCGCGTGGCCTGCTCGTTCTTCAGCACGATCACCTGCGTGGACGGGAAGCCGAACTGCCCGGTCAGGGTATCGGCCACCGCCTGCGCATCGTGGCTGGCGTACTCCAGCTTCGGCCACTTGGCGTAGTTGTCGATGCCGACCACGATTGCCCAGGACTTCTCGTAGCCGGTGGTGATGGTGGCGGCACCGGTATCGCCCTTGCGCGCACGGGCCACGGTGAAGTCGCGGCCGTTCCAGCCAGCGAACTGGTAGCCATCGGCGATCAGCCGGTCGAGGATCTGCGGCAGCGCCTTCACCGCACGATCGTGAATGTCGTGGAACAGGATGATGCCGCGCTGTTCCTTGTTCACCTGGTCGAGCACGCGCTGCACGATCGATTCCGGCACCGGGTCAGCCCAGTCCATCGAGTCGATGTTCCACATGATCGACTTCAGCCCGGCTTCGTTGAGCAGCTGCAGGCCTTCGGCATTGCGTGCGCCATAGGGGAAGCGGAACAGCGGCGCGCGCTTGCTGTCGACATCCTTCAGCAGCGTGTCGGTGTCCAGCACCTGCTGGCGCAGCGCGTCACCGGTGGTGCGCGACAGCTGGGCGTGGGTCAGGCTGTGATTGCCGACCGCATAGCCCTCTTCCATCAGGTTGCGGCTGATCCTGGCCATCGGGCCGAGGCTGACCTTGCCGTCGGCCTCGACCTTGCCCAGGTTGCGGCCCACTTCGAAGAACACGCCCGGCACGTCGTAGCGCTTGAGGATGGCCACCACTTCATCGGTATAGGCCTTGTGCGGGCCATCGTCGAAGGTGAGCACAACAGTCTTGGCCGGCAGGTCGCGTCCGAAGATCTCGCGGTCGCTGTCCTTCATCGACATCGGGTACGGCTCGATCACGCCGTAGTCGCGCAGGATCGCTTCGCGGCTGTAGTCCTTGTGCAGGTGGGCGATGTAGTCGTCCCACTTCTCGCGCTTCAACTCGATGGCGCGGGTGCGCTCGAAGCGGCTGAAGATGCGGGTCAGTTCCTGGTTGTAGTTGCGCTCGATCTCATCAAGCGCCTCCAGGTCCTCACCGATGCGCTGGTGCAGCTTCACCGCCGGCAGCGACGAATCGGTGCCGACCCGTTCATGCAGGTCACGCAGCACTTCGCGGAAGGCCAGGCGGTCGGCGTCGAACAGTTCCGGCGCCGACTCGATGTAGTCCAGCACGGTGCCGAGGGTGGCGAAGCGCTGCGGACTGGAGCCGCGCAGCAGCGTGTCGAACTGCGCGGCGATGGCCGTGCGCTGTTCCAGGCCATCGTGGAACAGCTGCTGGCCCACGCGCGTGGAGGTACCGCGGTCGGCAGCCGACTGCTGTTCCTCGTCGGCCAGCAGCACGATGATGCGGCGGTAGCCGTCGAGCTGCTTCTGCAGCGCGGCCAGCAACGGTGCAGCGGCGGGATCGGCGGCGGCCGCGGCCTGCGCGCTGGGCTGGGTGACCGTGGACGCCGGCGCCTTCGCGTCCTTGTCGCCACAGCCGGCAACGACCAGGGTCAACAACAGCGACGGCAGGAACAGGCGGAACGACGGCGCACGCTGCATGGAGGACTCGAAGGTGGGAGGAACGGTGTGCCGGCGATTCTAACGCCGCATGCGAAAAGCCCGCCTTGCGGCGGGCTTCTCATCGACCGGGGCGGTAGTAGAGTCGACTGTTAGTCGACTGCTCTACTGCCAGTCGACCAACAGTCGACTCTACAGGTCGGGATTACTTCTTTTTGACCGGGGCCGGCGCGGTGGTGGCCGGGACCGGCTCGCCGCCATGGCGCTTGGTCATCCACCACTGCTGCAGCAGGCCCAGGCCGCCGTTGACCACCCAGTACAGGACCAGGCCGGACGGCATGAAGGCCATCATGACGCCGAACACCAGCGGCATGAACTGCATCATCTTCTGCTGCATCGGGTCCATGCCCGGTGCCGGGGTCAGCTTCTGGGTGAACCACATCACTGCCACGTTGATGACCGGCAGGATGAAGTACGGGTCGCGTGCGGTCAGGTCCTGGATCCAGCCGAACCAGGGCGCCTGGCGCAGTTCGACCGATTCCACCAGCACCCAGTACAGGGCGAAGAAGATCGGCATCTGGATGAGGATCGGCAGGCAGCCCCCCATCGGATTGATCTTTTCCTTCTTGTACAGCTCCATCATCGCGGTCTGGAACTTCTGGCGGTCATCGCCATAGCGTTCCTTCAGCTGCGCGATGCGCGGCTGGAAACGACGCATCTTGGCGCCGCTCTTGTACTGGGTTGCCGACAGCGGGTACAGCACCAGCTTCAGCAGCACCACCAGGCCGACGATCGCCCAGCCCCAGTTGCCGACCAGCTTGTGCACCTGGTTCAGTACCCAGAACAGGCCCTGGCCGATCACCGCCATCATCGAGAAGCGGCTGTAGTCGACCACGCGGTCCAGCCCCGGCACGTCTTCCTTGGCGATCAGGTTGACCAGCTTCGGGCCGACCCACAGGCGGGCTTCGGTACTGGTGGACTGGCCCGGGGCCACGGTGAAGGCCGGGCCACGCGCTTCGATCAGGTCACGACCGGCCACCTGCGACAGCACGTAGTGTGCGGTCTGGTCCTTCTGCGGGATCCAGGCGGTGAAGAAGTGGTGCTGCAGCATCGCCAGCCAGCCGCCGGTGATGTTCTGGTTCAGCGTGCCGTCTTCCAGGTAGTCCTTGAACGCACGACGCTGGTACTTCTTGTCGTTGTCGTACCAGGTGGCACCGTTGAAGCTGAAGGAATCCGGGTTGGTCATGCTCCGCGACAGGATGGTCGGGGTGCGGTCTAGGGTGCGGTAGACGTAGCCGTTCCACGGCGCGGCGCCAGCGTTGCTGACTTCGTCCTTGAAGCGCACGGCGTACTCGTTGCGCGAGACGGTCAGGGTGCGCTTGATGGTCACGCCGTTGTCGGCGGTCCACACGAACGGGATCTGCAGCTCGTTCTGGCCCTTGGCCAGCACGAAGTCCTTGGTGCCACCCACCAGCTTGAAGCCGTCAGCGCCGGGGACCGGGGTGTTCTTGTCTTCGCTGGCCCAGCCACTGATCGCGCTGTACGGGTGCGCGGGGTCTTCGGTCAGCAGGCGGACCGGCGGGCTGCCTTCGTCCTTGGTCTGCGGGAATTGCAGCAGCTCGGCGTCGAGCACGCGGCCGCCGTCGAGCACCAGGCGCAGCACGTCGGTGGTGACGGTCACGCGCTGGCTGGCCGGGGTAGCGCTGGCCTGGGCCTGTGCGGCGGCCTGGCCGGGGGCGCCCGGCACCTGGGCGCTGGGGATGGCGCCGGGGTTCGCGCCCGGAACACTCTGTGCGGCTGCCGGGGCCGACGTGGTGGTTGGTGCCGGGGTCGGAGCAGCCTTTTCACGGCTCCACTCCATCCACAGCAGCACGGCCACCATCAGCCAGGCAAAAACGAGGAATACGCGGGTCTGGTTCATCAGCGGACAGGCTCGGCGGGGCCGGGACGCGATGCCGGCTCGGTCAAAGAAGGAGTTGCGATGCCATCAGGCGGCGGCATTGTGCCGTCCACGCCCGGCGTGGGCAATGCACGCAGGCGACGCAGGAGGCGCAGGAAGGCCTGGCGGATCTCGTCGTTGCTGGCGGAACGCGCAGCACTACGAGCCACGACGACAAAGTCGCCTGGCTGGATGTCGGTACGTGTCTGACGCAGGATGTCGCGCAGGACGCGCTTGATCCGGTTACGCCCGACGGCGTTCGGATCAACCTTGCGGGAAACCGCCAGACCCAGCCTGGCCGGCCGGTCAGCCGGCAGCCAGTGCAGGGTCATCAGCGGATCGGACACACGGCGGGCGCCGTTGAAGACCGTTGAGTATTCGGCACGCGTGCGAACCCGCGCAGAGCGAGGGAATCGCTTGCGCGGGTCTGCAGTATTCACTGTCGAAGGGATTGCGTCTGCCGCGGGGTGCGGCATGGCAATCAGGCGCTCAGGACTTTGCGGCCCTTGGCGCGGCGACGCGACAGGATCTTGCGGCCGTCAGCGGTCTTCATACGGGCACGGAAGCCGTGGTCGCGCTTACGCTTGAGGTTGCTGGGCTGGTAGGTGCGCTTCGTGGCCATTGGGGGCCTCTCGTATGAATGGGACGGAAAGAACCGGAAATTCTAGAGAGGTACCCTGCCCCAAGTCAACCCCTGGCAGCTACGCGAATTCACCGGGCTGTGCAATAGCTGTGGATGTTTTTGTGAATAAGTAGGGGACAAGCATTCCGAAGGCGGGCGCTCGGTGGTAGTCTGAGCCATCCATTTCCCCCCTTTCAGGCCTGTGTTTGGGCGCCTTGTCGCGTCCATGCCCCGGCCACCGGACGATTATTGCTGATGGATGCTTGGTCCCGTAGTCTCGAGCGCCTCGAAGCGGAGTTCCCGCCGGAAGACGTTCATACCTGGCTGAAGCCACTGCAGGCCGATCTGCGCGTGGACAGCCTGGTGCTGTATGCACCGAATGCCTTCATCGTCGACCAGGTCCGCGAGCTGTACCTGGCCCGGATCCGCGAACTGCTGGCGCACTTCGCCGGTTTCAGCGACGTTTTTCTTGAAATCGGCTCGCGCCCGCGCCCCGTGGAGGCGCAGAACGCGCCGGTTTCCACGCCGTCGGCGTATGTGTCCAGCGAACCGCAGGTGCCGTTCGCCGGCAACCTGGACAACCACTACACGTTCGCCAACTTCGTCGAAGGCCGCAGCAACCAGCTGGGCCTGGCCGCCGCCTTCCAGGCGGCGCAGAAGCCGGGCGACCGCGCGCACAACCCGCTGCTGCTGTACGGGGGCACCGGCCTGGGCAAGACCCACCTGATGTTCGCCGCCGGCAACGCCATGCGCCAGGCCAATCCGGGCGCGAAGGTGCTGTACCTGCGTTCGGAACAGTTCTTCAGCGCAATGATCCGGGCCCTGCAGGAAAAGACCATGGATCAGTTCAAGCGCCAGTTCCAGCAGGTGGACGCGCTGCTGATCGATGACATCCAGTTCTTCGCCGGCAAGGACCGCACCCAGGAAGAGTTCTTCCACACCTTCAACGCGTTGTTCGATGGCAAGCAGCAGATCATCCTGACCTGCGACCGCTATCCGCGCGAAGTCGAGGGCCTGGAAGCGCGCCTGAAGTCGCGGCTTGCCTGGGGCCTGTCGGTCGCGATCGAACCGCCGGACTTCGAGACCCGCGCCGCGATCGTGCTGGCCAAGGCACGCGAACGCGGTGCCGAGATTCCCGATGATGTTGCGTTCCTGATCGCCAAGAAGATGCGCTCCAACGTGCGCGACCTCGAAGGCGCGCTCAATACCCTGACCGCCCGCGCCAATTTCACCGGCCGCGCGATCACCACCGAGTTCGCCCAGGAAACCCTGCGCGACCTGCTGCGCGCCCAGCAGCAGGCGATCAGCATTCCCAACATCCAGAAAACCGTTGCCGACTACTACGGCCTGCAGATCAAGGATCTGCTGTCGAAGCGTCGGACCCGCTCGCTGGCACGCCCGCGCCAGGTCGCCATGGCCCTGACCAAGGAACTGACCGAGCACAGCCTGCCCGAGATCGGCGATGCCTTTGCCGGTCGCGATCACACCACGGTGCTGCATGCCTGCCGCCAGATCCGGACCCTGATGGAAACCGACGGCAAGCTCCGCGAGGACTGGGACAAGCTGATCCGGAAGCTGAGCGAATGATGCACGGATGCCGATGAGGCGTCATCGCACAAAACGGTGCAGAATCCGGTAGCAAGCGCGGGACACGTTGTGGATAAAAATGGCGTTTGAAATCGCGTCGGTTTTATCCACAGCTTTCCCCACCCTCTGGGGGTCGGTAATACAGAGGGTTTCGATGCCTGAAATCCTTTTATTTACAAAGACTTAGCGTTGTTTTCCAGCGATTCTGTCTCTACCAGCACCACCAAGCTTTTGATTTATTCCACATTTTTTAAAGCATAGGGGCACGGAACCACATGCGTTTCACACTGCAGCGCGAAGCCTTTCTCAAGCCGTTGGCACAGGTCGTCAACGTGGTCGAACGCCGCCAGACCCTTCCGGTTCTGGCCAATTTCCTGGTCCAGGTGCAGAACGGCCAGCTGTCGCTGACCGGTACCGACCTGGAAGTGGAGATGGTGTCGCGGATCGCGGTTGAAGATGCCCAGGACGGCGAAACCACCATTCCCGCCCGCAAGCTGTTCGAGATCATCCGCGCCCTGCCCGACGGCAGCCGGATTACCGTCTCGCAGACCGGTGACAAGATCACCGTGCAGGCCGGCCGCAGCCGCTTCACCCTTGCCACCCTGCCCTCCAACGACTTCCCGTCGGTGGACGAAGTGGAAGCTACCGAGCGCGTGGCGATCGGCGAAGCAACCCTGAAGGAACTGATCGAGCGCACTGCGTTCGCGATGGCCCAGCAGGACGTGCGCTACTACCTCAACGGCCTGCTGTTCGACCTGCGCGGCGATGCGCTGCGCACGGTCGCCACCGACGGCCATCGCCTGGCCCTGTGTGAAACCGATCTGGCCAAGCCCAGCGGTTCCAAGCGCCAGATCATCGTGCCGCGCAAGGGCGTGACCGAACTGCAGCGCCTGCTGGAGAGCGGCGATCGCGAGATCGAACTGGAAGTCGGCCGCAGCCACGTGCGCGTCAAGCGCGACGATGTCACCTTCACCTCGAAGCTGATCGACGGTCGTTTCCCGGATTACGAAGCGGTGATTCCGATCGGTGCCGACCGCGAAGTGAAGGTGGATCGTGAAGCACTGCGTGCCTCGCTGCAGCGCGCCGCGATCCTGTCCAATGAGAAGTACCGCGGCATCCGCGTGGAAGTCTCGCCGGGCAACCTGAAGATCAGCGCGCACAATCCGGAACAGGAAGAAGCCCAGGAAGAGATCGAAGCCGACACCACGGTCAGTGATCTGGCCATTGGCTTCAACGTGAACTACCTGCTGGACGCCCTCTCCGCGCTGCGCGATGAGGAGGTCATCATCCAGCTGCGCGACTCCAACTCTTCTGCGCTGGTTCGTGAATCCAGCAGCGAGAAGTCGCGCCACGTGGTGATGCCGCTGCGTCTCTGACAGCAACCTGTTCCACGTGGAACCGAAGGACGCCCGGGATCTCCCCGGGCGTTTTTTTTTGCAGGTTCCACGTGGAGCATCGGCGATCGCGGAATCTCCGGGTCTGGTCGAATGTCTTGCTCGAGATTGCTGCTTGCCGATTGTTCTTGGTTGCCCCTCCGATGCAATCGGCCCTGCGCGGTAGGAATCCAGATTGCTGACCTGGGCGCTGCCCAGCCAACTTTGATCGAGTACGCAGTTCCAGGTCTTCAGCCTGATTGCAGGTAACCCGATCTGGTCGAATGGATGAAGCGGATCGCATCCCCTATCGCAGTGGTTGCTTCATCTGCAGACGTCACTGTCCACAGGCCTGATTGGGGCCGGATCAAAGCTGGCCTAGCTTCTAAATCTGGGTATAAATCTAAAGCCATGGTGGTGATGGTAGGCCCAGATTTCGTGGAAAAATGCATTATCCAATTGATTTTCAAGAGATTTATACAGCTGAAACCCCCTGTATAGAGGCCCCTCAGGCTGGGGGGGAACCTGTGGATAGTTTCGCAGGTCGGGCAAAAGGGCTTTTTTATCCACAGTTTGCCCATACCTTGTGTATAAGTCATACAGGCCCGCTGTGGACAGCGTGAAACGAATGGGCTGAATTCTTTGAAATCTGTGGAACCCTCCACGGCATCGCATCGTAGATTTCAAGAAATCCGCGCGGTGTTCGCGCAACCCACCGTCGGGGGCACCTGGCGATGCTCGCGGAATGAGGCTGAAATCGCTGAAATCTGAAGGCCCGTACTCTGCGCCGCCGCTCAGAATTCAAGGATTCCCGGGCATATCCAGACCCAGGCGAGCCCAGGTGAGGGAGCGCCACCACGTGGAACACGCGTGGGGTTGCCAGGCGGAGGCTTCAGCACAGTGGCGATGTCTGGCGCGCCACGGCTGGCTTGACCGATGCAGTAAGCTGATGGATTCCCTGCCCCACTACCGCCTCGTGCGGATGGTCTTTCGCGCCCCATGCTTATCCGCCGCCTCGCCCTGCACCAACTGCGTCGCTTCAGTGCGGTGGACCTGTCGCCCCAGCCGGGATTGAACCTGCTGACCGGCGACAACGGTGCCGGAAAGACCAGCGTGCTCGAAGCGTTGCACCTGATGGCCTACGGGCGCAGCTTCCGTGGCCGGGTGCGCGACGGTCTGGTGCGCCAGGGTCAGGAAGCGCTGGAAATCTTCGTGGAATGGGATGAACAGCGTGCCGATCACCCGCCCCACCGCCGAAAGGCCGGGCTGCGCCACAGTGGCCAGGACTGGAAGGGTCGATTGGACGGTGAAGACGTCGCGCAGCTGGGCAATCTCTGCGCAGCGCTGGCCGTGGTGACGTTCGAGCCGGGGAGCCATGCACTGGTCAGTGGGGGGGGCGAACCCCGCCGGCGTTTCCTCGATTGGGGTTTGTTCCACGTGGAACCGGATTTTCTCTCCCTGTGGCGCCGCTATTCCCGGGCGCTGAAGCAGCGCAATGCTCTGCTCAAGCAAGGCGGTCCGTCGCGGATGCTCGATACCTGGGATCACGAGCTAGCCGAGGCCGGGGAACCGCTGACCAGCCGCCGTCAGCACTACCTGGAGCGTCTGCAGCAGCGTACGGTGGCCTTGGCCGCCCGCCTGGCTCCGCAACTCGGCATCCAGGGGCTGGAACTGAGCCCCGGTTGGCGGCGGCATGAGCTTCCCTTGGCCGATGCCCTGCTTCTGGCCCGGGAACGTGACCGGCAGGCCGGCTATACCTCGGTCGGCCCACACCGGGCAGACTGGAGTGTGGATTTCCACAGCGTTCCGGGGCGTGATGCGTTGTCCCGTGGCCAGGCCAAGCTGACGGCATTGGCCTGCCTGATGGCGCAGGCCGAGGACTATGCGGAACAGCGCGGCGAATGGCCGGTGATCGCTCTGGACGATCTGGCCTCGGAGCTGGATCGCACCCATCAGGCGCGGGTGCTGGAGCGCCTGCTCGATGGGCCGGCACAGATCTTCATCACCGCTACCGAAACCCCGGCGGCGCTGCTGGACCTGACCCACATCGCCCGGTTCCACGTGGAACATGCACAAATCGTGGCTGTGCCATAGTGGGCACACCAGGGCCGCTCGACCCCGGCTGGTATAATTCGGGTTGGAATCCTTTCATTCTCGGCACATCGCGCCAAGCGGTGGCCGACCTGCGGAGCCTACGGCAAGCGCAATGAGCGACGAACAGAACACCCCGGCAAACAACGGCAATTACGACGCCAACAGCATTACCGCCCTGGAAGGCCTGGAGGCTGTCCGCAAGCGTCCCGGCATGTACATCGGTGACGTGCATGACGGCACCGGTCTGCACCACATGGTGTTCGAGGTCGTCGACAACTCGATCGACGAAGCGCTGGCCGGCCACGCCGACCACGTTGCGGTGACGATCCACGCCGACGGTTCGGTCTCGGTGTCCGACAACGGCCGTGGTATCCCGACTGGCAAGCACGAGCAGATGAGTGCCAAGCTCGGTCGCGAAGTGTCTGCAGCCGAAGTCGTCATGACCGTCCTGCACGCAGGCGGCAAGTTCGACGACAACAGCTACAAGGTTTCGGGCGGCCTGCACGGCGTCGGCGTCAGCGTGGTCAACGCGCTGTCGCAGAAGCTGCTGGTGGACGTGTTCCAGAACGGCTTCCACTACCAGCAGGAATTCAGCAACGGCACCGCAGTGACCGCGCTGGCCAAGCTGGAAACCACCACCAAGCGCGGCACTACCGTGCGCTTCTGGCCGTCCACCGTCGCCTTCCACGACAACGTGGAGTTCCACTACGACATCCTGGCCCGCCGCCTGCGCGAACTGTCGTTCCTGAACTCCGGCGTCAAGATCGTCCTTGCCGACGAGCGTGGCGACGGCCGTCGCGATGACTTCCACTACGAGGGTGGCATCCGCAGCTTCGTGGAGCATCTGGCCCAGCTGAAGACGCCGCTGCACCCGAACGTCATTTCAGTCACCGGCGAGCACAACGGCATCGTCGTGGATGTGGCGCTGCAGTGGACCGACTCCTATCAGGAGACGATGTACTGCTTCACCAACAACATTCCGCAGAAGGACGGCGGTACCCACCTGGCCGGTTTCCGCGGTGCGCTGACCCGTGTGCTCAACAACTACATCGAGCAGAACGGCATCGCCAAGCAGGCCAAGATCAACCTGACCGGCGACGACATGCGAGAAGGCATGATCGCGGTGCTGTCGGTGAAGGTGCCGGACCCGAGCTTCTCCAGCCAGACCAAGGAAAAGCTGGTCAGCTCCGACGTGCGTCCGGCGGTGGAAAACGCCTTCGGTGCGCGCCTGGAAGAGTTCCTGCAGGAGAACCCGAACGAAGCCAAGGCGATCGCCGGCAAGATCGTCGACGCCGCGCGTGCACGTGAAGCGGCGCGAAAGGCCCGCGACCTGACCCGCCGCAAGGGCGCGCTGGATATCGCCGGCCTGCCGGGCAAGCTGGCCGACTGCCAGGAAAAGGATCCGGCGCTGTCCGAACTGTTCATCGTCGAGGGTGACTCGGCAGGTGGCTCGGCCAAGCAGGGCCGCAATCGCAAGAACCAGGCGGTGCTGCCGCTGCGCGGCAAGATCCTCAACGTGGAACGCGCGCGCTTCGACCGCATGCTGTCCTCCGACCAGGTCGGCACGCTGATCACGGCGCTGGGCACCGGCATCGGCCGAGACGAGTACAACCCGGACAAGCTGCGTTACCACAAGATCATCATCATGACCGACGCCGACGTCGACGGCGCCCACATCCGCACCCTGCTGCTGACGTTCTTCTACCGTCAGATGCCGGAGCTGATCGAGCGCGGTTACGTCTACATCGGCCTGCCGCCGTTGTACAAGATCAAGCAGGGCAAGCAGGAGCTGTACCTGAAGGACGACCCGGCGCTGGACAGCTACCTGGCCAGCAGCGCGGTGGAAAACGCTGCGCTGGTGCCGGCCACCGGCGAGCCTGGCATCGAAGGCCTTGCGCTGGAAAAGCTGCTGCTGGCCTACGCAGCCGCGCTGGATTCGATCGAGCGCAACGCACATCGCTACGACCGCAACCTGCTTGAAGCGCTGGTCGATTTCGTGCCGATGGACCTGGAAAGCCTGCGCGCTGCCGGCGAAGGCGAGGGCCTGGATGCACTGGCCAAGCGCCTCAACCAGGGCAGCCTGGGCAGCCCGCGTTTCACGCTGGAACTGCAGGAAGCCAACGACGAGCGCCCGGCCGCTGTGCTGGTGACCCGTCGCCACATGGGCGAACAGCACATTCAGGTGCTGCCGATGTCGGCCTTCGAAAGCGGCGAACTGCGCGCGATCCACCAGGCATCGAAGCTGCTGCACGGTCTGGTCCGCGAAGGCGCGACCATTTCCCGCGGCGCCAAGTCGATCGAAGTCGACAGCTTTGCCAAGGCACAGAACTGGCTGCTCGAGGAGGCCAAGCGCGGCCGCCAGATCCAGCGATTCAAGGGTCTGGGTGAAATGAATCCGGAGCAGCTGTGGGACACCACGGTGAATCCGGAAACCCGCCGACTGCTGCAGGTGCGTATCGAGGACGCTGTCGCAGCCGACCAGATCTTCAGCACCCTGATGGGCGATGTCGTCGAACCGCGTCGCGATTTCATCGAAGACAACGCGCTGAAGGTCGCAAACCTGGATATCTGACACAATCGGGACACGGCCGGCGCGCGGGGAGGCGCGCCGGCCTTCGACTCTTGAACACAGGTACCTGATGTCAGCATCCGCCCCGGTTTCCGCTCCGCCCCCGGTTCCGCCGGCTTCTCCGCCGGCTTCTGCCGCGCCGCGTGCCGTTTCGCCGTTGGCGGGGTTCTTCATCGACCTGGGCATCGCCGCTGTCACCCTGTTCGGCCTGAGCCTGGTCAGCGGCCTGCTGTGGGGTCTGTACCGTGGCGTGGTGGTTGGTTACGCGAACGCGCAGGCTGGCGCTGGCGCACCCGACGCCAGTTCGGTAGCGGCGTCGCTGGGCCAGCCCGGCGCGCTTGCGCAGATTCTCATGGCGCTGTTCGCCACCGGTGGCGCCGCGTTGCTGCTGTACTTCTGGCGACGGCCGGCCAACGCCGCCGAGCGCCACGCCTCGCGCCAGGCGCTGCGCCGCCCCTCCACCTGGGGCTGGACCCTGCTGGTGGCGACCCTGATCGTGCTCGGCAGCAACGGCATCGCCTTCCTGGCCAAGCAGGTCGGCGTCGAGCCGGTCCCCACCAATCTGGCGCTGATGCAGAGCGCGATCGCACGTTTCCCGTTGTTCCTGGTGCTGTTCGCGGTGGTCCTGGCGCCGGCCTACGAGGAACTGCTGTTCCGCCGCGTGCTGTTTGGCCGCCTGTGGCAGGCCGGGCGGCCAGGGTTGGGCGTGGTACTGAGCAGCCTCGCATTTGCCCTGATCCATGAGATCCCTGGCACGAGTGCCAATGGCCCGGCCGAAATCGCACAGCTGTGGCTGGTCTACGGTGGCATGGGGGCCGCGTTCTGCTGGCTCTACCGGCGCACCGGCACGTTGTGGGCGGCGATCACCGCCCATGCACTGAACAATGCGGTCGCCCTTGCCGCGATGGTGTTCCTGGGGTCAACGTAACGCCGCGTCCGCTTGACGAAAGATTAAGCCGCTACGCTACACACTCCGCATATGAACACGGGGGAGTTTCCATGAAACAACTGCTGCTGGCCCTTGTCATCACTACCCTGGTCAGCGCCTGCGCGACCACCACCTCCCCTACCGGTCGCCGGCAGATGGTGGGCGGCGTCTCGCAGGCGCAGCTGGACCAGCTCGGCGCACAGGCGTTCGCCGAAACCAAGCAGAAGGAAAAGATCAGCACCGACGGCCGCCAGAACGGTTACGTGCAGTGCGTGGTCAACGCCCTGGTCGCGCAGCTGCCAGCTCAATACCGTGGCGTACGGTGGGAGACGGCGGTATTCGTCGACAAGGAGCCCAACGCCTTCGCCCTGCCCGGCGGCAAGGTCGGCGTGAACACCGGCATCTTCACCGTGGCCAAGAATCAGGATCAGCTGGCTGCCGTGATCGGCCATGAAATCGGCCATGTCATCGCCCGCCACCACGAAGAGCGGATCACCCGCCAGATGGGCGCACAGACCGGGCTGGCCGTGCTCGGCGCGCTGGCTGGCGCAGCCTACGGCGAAGGTGCTGCCAGCACCGTCAACCAGCTCGGCGGCATGGGCGCGCAGACTGCCTTCCTGCTACCGGGCTCGCGGACGCAGGAAAGCGAGGCTGACGTGATTGGCCAGCGGCTGATGGCCCAGGCCGGATTCAATCCGGCGCAGGCGGTCGATCTGTGGCAGAACATGATGGCCGCCAGCGGCGGTCGCAGCCCGCAATGGCTGTCCACCCACCCGGATCCGGCCAACCGGATCCAGGAATTGCGACGTGATGCCCCGGGCCTGACGCCGGTCTATCAGCAGGCGCAGGCGGCCGGGCTACGGCCAAAGTGCGGATGAGTGCGCAGTTCTATGCTGTATTGCAGCACATAAAACGATTTCTCACGCCATCTGTTTCTGATACGTTTGGCGGCTCAGATTTTTCTGACAGTCCGACTTTGCCGCTAACCGGCGGTTCGATCGAGGTGAACGATGATTTTCCGTAACCACAAAGCTGTGCTTTCCGTCCTCGTCGCGACCGCCCTGACCGGCGCCGTGGTCACCGATGCCTTCGCGCAGTCCTCGCGTTCCTCCGAGCGCGGCAACCGTGGCGGCAAGCAGGCCAAGGCCGAGGCGCTGTACCCGAACGCGACCCGCCAGGAGCCGACGGTCAAGGCTTCGGCCAAGATGGGCAGCAAGCTGCAGAAAATGATCGACAGCTACAACAAGGAAAAGTTCCCGGAAACCCGCACCCAGGCCGACGCCATCCTGGCTGACAGCGCCGCGAACGAGTACGACAAGTCGCTGGCCGCGCAGCTGGCCTCGCAGGCTGCCTACCAGACCGATGACGCTCCGGCTGCCATCGCCTACCTGAAGCAGGTCCTGCAGTTCAACGGCCTGGACAACAACGGCCACTTCCAGTCGATGCTGATGCTGGGCCAGTTGCAGCTGCAGGAAGACCAGACAGCCGAAGGCCTGGCAACCCTCGACAAGTACTTCGCCGAGAGCAAGTCGACCAAGCCGGAAGAACTGATCGCCAAGGGCCAGGCGCTGTACCAGCTGGAGCGCTACCAGGAAGCGATTCCGGTGCTGAAGCAGGCCATCGCCGGCTCCGCCGAACCGAAGGACAACTGGAACCAGCTGCTGATGGCGGCCCTGTCCGAAGCCGGCCAGTCCGGCGAAGCGGTCAAGGAAGCCGAGGCGCTGGCCGCCAAGAACCCGAACGACAAGAAGGCCCAGCTGAACCTGGCCAGCATGTACATGCAGGCCGACCAGATGGACAAGGCGGCCGCGGTGATGGACAAGCTGCGCAGCAGCGGCCAGCTCACCGAAGAGCGCGAGTACAAGCAGCTGTACTCCATCTATGCCAACACCGACAAAAAGGAAAAGGACGTCATCGCGGTCATCAACGAAGGGTTGCAGAAGGGCATCCTGAAGCCGGACTACCAGGTTTACCTGGCGCTGGCCCAGTCCTACTACTACTCCGACCAGGTGCCGCAGGCGATCGATGCGTGGCAGAAGGCTGCCCCGCTGTCCAAGGACGGTGAGACCTACCTGAACCTGGCACGCGTCCTGCATGCCGAAGGTCGCATCCCGGAGGCCAAGCAGGCCGCCCAGCAGGCGCTGGCGAAGGGTGTGAAGAACCAGGCTGATGCCAAGAAAATCATCAACCTGAAGTAAGTAGGAATAACGCCTGAATGCCTGCCCAGTTGATGCGCAGGCGCTCAGGATTGGTATAAGCTTGGAGGTTCCTGCGGTGTCATGCACCGCTGATCAGGGATTCCGCCCCCGGCATCCCGGCCCCACTATTGAGCTCTTGGCGCATGACGGAACAACTAGTCGTTCACCGGTACGAACAACCCGATGACAAGGGGCTGAGCTGGCCTCGCATCGTCGGCATCGCGTTTGTAATTGCCCTGCATCTGGCCGCCTTCATGATGCTCCTCATTCCCGCCGTGGCTCCCAAGGCCGTGGCTGAGAAGGAGCGCAACGTCATGGTGACCATCGTCGATGCGCCGCCGCCGCCGCCCCCGCCGCCGCCGCCGCCGCCGACCGATACTCCGCCGCCGCCGGTGAAGAATCTGTCGCCGCCGAAGCCGTCGCCGGTCCCGCCGCCGCCGCAGGCGCCGGTCGTGGACGTGCCGGAGCCGCGCCCGAGCGATATCGTCACCCCGCCGTCGCCCCCCGCGCCGCCGGCACCTGCGACCTCGATCGAGGCCAGCGTGGACATCTCGTCGAAGGCCATGAATCCGCCGCGCTACCCGCCGGCAGCCTTCCGCGCGGGTATCCAGGGCGAAGTGATCCTGATCATTGATGTCGATGCCAGCGGCAACGTCACCAATGTCACGGTGGAAAAGTCCAGCCGTAACCGCGACCTGGACCGTGCCGCGATGGAAGCGGCTCGCAAGTGGCGCTTCAACGCCGCTGAATCTGGCGGTAAGAAGACGGCAGGTCGCGTTCGCGTCCCGGTCAACTTTGCGCTGAACTGATGCGCCCGGGTGGCCGCTTGGCCACCCCTGCTCCCGGTTCGATTGTTTAGCTTAGCTACACCCTTTATCACCACACACAACAAAGGTAAGCGTCATGCTGCAGGAAATTTTCATCGCCGCTGCTGCCGGGGGCAATCCGTCCAACGCCCTGTCGCAGATGGGCTTCGAGCACCTGATCCACGAAATGACCACCAAGCCGGGTGATTTCGCGGTTTCCTGGGTCGTGCTGCTGACCCTGATCGCCATGTCGGCCATGTCCTGGTACTGGACCGTCATCAACATCTTCCGTGCGACCCGCCTGAAGAGCGCTGCTGATCGCGTCGTCAGCCTGTTCTGGGATACCCCGAACGCGCAGGACGCCATCCGTGCCATGGAAGAGCAGCCGGCTTCGGAGCCGTTCTCGAAGATCGCCCTGGACGCTGCCCAGGCTGCTGCGCACCACCAGCGCGCTGAAGGCGGCGCCACCGGCGGCGTGGGTGAGAACCTGAGCCGTTCGGAGTTCGTCGACCGCGCCCTGCGTCAGGCCGTCACCCGCGAAAGCAACAAGCTGCAGTCGGGCATGACCCTGCTGGCCACCGTCGGCGCGACCGCTCCGTTCGTCGGTCTGCTGGGTACCGTGTGGGGCATCTACGGCGCCCTGATCAAGATCGGTGCCACCGGCTCCGCTTCGATCGACGCCGTTGCCGGCCCGGTGGGTGAAGCGCTGATCATGACCGCGATCGGTCTGTTCGTCGCGATCCCGGCCGTGTTCGCCTTCAACTTCTTCAGCAAGATCAACAGCGCGACCATCAGCAAGTTCGATACCTTCGCGCACGACCTGCACGACTTCTTCGCCACCGGCTCGCGCGTCCGCTAATTGCGGCGCGCGTCACCCAGCGACGAACGTAAGTAGTCACCAAGATCTAGACGGAGCCCGTTATGGCTTTCAGTAGTGGTAACAGCGGCGGCCCCATGGCCGACATCAACGTTACGCCCCTCGTGGACGTGATGCTGGTGCTGCTGATCATCTTCATCATCACGGCGCCCCTGATGTCCCACAAGGTCAAGGTGGATCTGCCGGAAGCCAACCTGATCCAGAAGCCGGAAGACGCTGAAAAGCGTTCCGGACCGATCACCCTGGCAGTCAAGGAAGACGGCTCGATCTACTGGAACGACGAAGAAATCAACAAGCAGACTCTCGAGTCGCGCTTGGCGACCGCCGCCCAGCAGACCCCGCAGCCGCCGCTGAACCTGCGTGGTGACCGCACCACCAAGATGCGCGTCATCAACGACCTGACCAAGGTCGCGCAGGAGCAGGGCATGCTGGACGTCGGCTTCGTCGCGACCAAAGAAAAGGGGCAATAAGCCATGGCATTCAGTAGTGGTGGTGGCAAGGGCCCCATGGCAGACATCAACGTCACGCCCCTCGTGGACGTGATGCTGGTTCTGCTGATCATCTTCATCGTGACCGCGCCGATCATGACGTACCCGATCGCCGTCGACCTGCCGCAGCGCGTGCTCAACCCACCGCCGCAGCTGGTCGAACCGCCGCCGCCGATCGAACTGAAGATCGACGCCAGCAACCAGGTCTCGTGGAACAACAGCCCGATCAATACCAGCGAGCTGCAGCAGCGGATGGAGCAGGAGGTCCAGCGTGACCCGACCAACCAGCCGGAACTGCGCATCGACGCCAGCCCGGATTCCGAGTACGACGTGATGGCCAAGGTTCTGGCCGCCGCGAAGAATGCTCAGATGAAGAAGATCGGTTTTGTGCAGCAGTAATCGCTACACCGCAACACAACAGTCATGACGCGACTGCAGACGCCCCTGGAGACAGGGGCGTTTTTTTGTTCTCGTCCTGGCACATGGGATCTCGTCCTGGCACATGGGATGGGGTCAGAACGCCTTTCCTTCGGAAAAGGGATCTGACCCCATCCGGCAGCATGCGCCGCTATGATCGGCGCATGCTTGCCCTCTTCGATTCCCTGCGCCATTGGCTCGACGGTATCGCCCACCTCGGCACGATCCTGGCGGTGGCTTACCTGCTGTACCTGTTCGCGCTGGCGGGCTGGATCATGCTGCAGAAGCGCGAGCCGGTGGCCACGCTGAGCTGGATCCTTTCGTTGGCACTGCTCCCCTATCTCGGGCTCTTCATCTACTACCTGCTGGGCCCGCAGAAGGTGAAGCGGCAACGGCTGCGCCGCGGACGCGCACGTTCGGGCATGGAGCACTACAGCGATGTCTGCCCACCGGATGCCGACTGCACCGAGCTGGCCAAGATCGCGCAGGCCACCACGGGCCTGGCGCCGAGCAGCGCGACCGAAGTGACCTGGCTGGTGGATGGTGCCGCTACCTACGCCGCTCTGTTGGAAGCGGTGGCGCAGGCTCGCGATCACGTGCACCTGGAGTACTACATCTTCAATCCGGACCATGCCGGCACCGCCCTGCGCGACGCCCTGGTCGAGCGCGCACGTGCCGGTGTGCAGGTGCGCCTGCTGCTGGATGCGGTGGGCTCATCCGCCCTGCCCCGCCGTTTCCTGCAGCCCCTGCTCGACGCCGGCGGTGAAGCGATCTGGTTCCACCCACGGCAGCTGCTGAAACCGTTCAAGCGCCCGTGGCTGAACCTGCGTACGCACCGCAAGCTGGTGATCGTCGATGGCCGGCTGGCCTTCACCGGTGGCATCAATATCACCGACGATGAAGACGAGAGCCGCAAGCCGAACGCCTACCGCGACCTGCACATGCGCATCCGCGGCCACGTCGTGCGCAGCCTGCAGCTGGTGTTCGCCGAGGACTGGCTCTACGCCAGTGGCCAGGATCCCTCGCGCATGGACATTGCCCGTCTGTGGCCGGCCGACATGCCGCTGCGCGGCGATGGTGCGATCAACGCCCAGGTGCTGGTCTCCGGCCCGGACTCGGGCTGGGAAACGATCCACCGCCTGCACGTGGCGGCCATCCAGGAAGCACACGAGCGCGTGTGGCTGGTAACGCCCTACTTCGTGCCGGGCGAAGCGGCGCGGATGGCGCTGACTTCGGCGGCACTGGGTGGACTGGACGTGCGCCTGCTGGTGCCGAAGATGAGCGACTCCTGGTTTGTCACCCAGGCCGCGCGCTCCTATTTCGACGAACTGCTGCACGCCGGGGTGAAGATCTACGAGTACGGCCCGCGCATGCTGCATACCAAGGCTTTCATCGCCGACGACGACGTCTGCATTGTCGGGAGTGCCAACTTCGACCACCGCAGCTTCCGCCTGAACTTCGAGCTGTCGATGATGATCAGCGACCGGGACCGCGTGGCGGCCCTGGCCGAGCTGCTGCAGGGTGAATTCGATCGCGCCACCCGGGTGCATGACCAGGCCGGGCGCTCGCTGTGGCTGCACCGCCTGCCCGAGGCCTTCGCCCGGCTGGCCTCGCCGCTGCTCTGACGCAGCGCTACACTGCGGCGATCATCCGGGGAGCCCGACTATGTACTGGTTGTACCTGCTGCTGGCGCTGGGCTGTTTCGCCTTCGCCCTGAAGACCCCCAGCGCCGCATTGATGACCCTGTGCCTGCTGGCCGCCCTCGCCTTCCTGCTGGCCTGGGTGCGCGGTCGCTATGTAGCCCGCTTCGGCGACCTTCAGCGGGACCCTGCCACCCTTGTCGATGCCGAGGAGCTGCGCCGCCTGCGCGAGCAGGCCCAGGCCCGCCGCAATGTCGACGCCAACGACCACGATCCGTCCCCTCTTTCCAAGTAGTTCCGTTCCATGACCCAGCTCAGCGTCAACGTCAACAAGATCGCCGTCCTGCGCAATTCGCGCGGCGGCGCCGAACCGGACGTGGTGCGCGCCGCCCAGGCCTGCCTGGATGCCGGTGCACATGGCATCACCGTGCACCCGCGGCCGGACCGCCGCCATATCACCGCCGAGGACGTGCTGGCGCTGTCCACGCTGACCCGCGCGCGTGGCGTGGAATTCAACATCGAAGGCAATCCATTCGCGCCGCCGCGCGAGGGCTACCCAGGCCTGCTGCCGCTGTGCGCGCAGACCCGCCCGGCGCAGGCGACGCTGGTGCCGGATGGCGATGGACAGATCACCTCCGACCATGGCTTCGACTTCGAGCGGGATGCCGAGCGGCTGCGACCACTGATCGCCGAACTGAAGGCGATGGGCTGCCGGGTCAGCCTGTTCGTCGATGCTGGCAACCCACTGCTGGAGCAGGCGGCCGAAGTCGGTGCAGATCGTGTCGAGCTGTATACCGGCCCCTACGCCGAAGCACACGCGGCCGGAGACGCTGCGGCGATGCTGGAACTGTTCGCCACTGCGGCGCGGCGGGCGCAGGCGGTGGGCCTGGGCGTCAACGCCGGGCACGACCTGTCACAGGACAACCTGCGCGATTTCCTGGCCCACGTGCCGGACGTGCTGGAGGTGTCGATCGGTCACGCGCTGATCGGTGAGGCGCTGTACGACGGCCTGGATGCCACCGTGCGCGAGTACCTGGCGTTGCTCTGACCGCTCCCCTGTAGCGTTGAGCCATGCTCGACGCAGCACCGCGCTGAACCCTTCAGGCAGCCGTCGCAGCCATTGAGACGGCTGCGGCGTAACCTGCCGCAATGGGTATCGCGATCAAGGGCCGAGGTTCCACGTCCCACCTTGCCGGGCGCTTTGAAAGCACCGTCAGCGAGGCGGTGGACGACGGCTGGGCGGTCGATGAGAGCGAGGAATTCCTCGCCCCACGCCTGCGCACTGAAGTACGTGCCGAGACCGCACGCAGCATCATCAGCCGCAACACCTCACCGGACGTCGGCTTCAGCCAATCGGTGAATCCGTACCGCGGTTGTGAGCATGGCTGCTCCTACTGCTTCGCGCGCCCCTCGCACGCCTATCTGAACCTGTCGCCAGGCCTGGACTTCGAGACCAAGCTGTTCGCCAAGACCAATGCGCCGCAGCTGCTGCGCAAGGAGTTGTCGAAGCCCGGCTACGTTCCGCAACCGATCGCGCTGGGCATCAACACCGATGCGTACCAGCCGATCGAACGCAAGTTCAAGCTCACCCGCCAGCTGATCGAAGTGATGCTGGAAACCAAGCATCCGTTCTCGCTGATCACCAAGAACGCACTGGTCGAACGTGACATCGATCTGCTCGCACCGCTGGCGGCGGAGAACCTGGTCAGCGTGCATTTCTCGGTGACCTCGCTGGACCCGCATCTCTCCGCAAAGCTGGAGCCACGCGCGTCGGCGCCGCATGCACGGCTGCGTGCGATGAAGCGCCTGCATGAAGCGGGCATTCCGGTGGGTGTGATGGTGGCGCCGGTGATCCCGTGGATCAACGACAGCGAACTGGAAGCCGTGCTGGAGGCCGCGCATGACGCAGGTGCGAGCACCGCCGGCTACGTGCTGCTGCGCCTGCCACTGGAAGTGGCGCCACTGTTCCGCGACTGGCTGGATACGCACCATCCTGATCGCGCCGCGCATGTGATGAGCACCATCCAGCAGCTGCGCGGCGGCAAGGATTACGACAGCCAGTTCGGCACCCGCATGCGGGGCCAGGGCGTGTATGCCGATCTGTTGAACAACCGCTTCAAGCTGGCGCGAAAGCGTCTCGGCTTCAATGCGCAGAACAGCCATTGGCCGAAGCTGGATTGCAGCCGGTTCCAGAAGCCGTTGCCGCCGAAGAAGGATTCGCCACAGGGGTCGTTGTTCTGAGTCCATCAGTCGAGCATGGCTCAACTCTACATCCGAGGCCGACGAGCAGCTCGGCGTCACCCCCCAAACAACTTCTGCGCGCTCTGGAACAGGATCCAACTCGTCGCGATGAACTTGTCCCCACCCTGCGGCCTGTTGCCACGATGGGTATGCGTAAACGCCGTCGGCGCAATCAGCAGGCTGCCGGTGCGTGGTGCGATCTTCCGCCCCTGGAACAGGAACTCGGTTTCGCCCTCTTCGAATTCGTCGTTGAGGTACAGCGTCCACAACACGTGCCGGTGCAGGGTCTCGGCCTGCGCATCCTTGGGGTACAGCTCGCAGTGCCAGTACGGATAACCGCCCTCGCCCGCCGCATACCACTGCAGGTTGATGGCGCCCGGGCGCAGGCAGGTGCGGGCCAGGTCGGCCAGCTGCTGCTGCGGCATGTCAGGGAAGTCCTCGGCAGACAGGCGTCGCGGTTGGCCCTTGCTGTCCTGGATCTGCAACATCAGCGGCGCGATCAACGCCTGTGGATAACGGCGTAGATAAGTCAGCAGGCCGTTGAACACCGCGTGCTGCAGCTGATGGTCCACATCCTGCCAGCCATCAAGGCCGCTGATGCGCAGATCCTTGCTGTGCTTGAGTTCCGGGAACACGCCACTGCCCACGGCACCGGGCTGCAGGCCACGCGCCGCCCGCATGCGCTCAACGATCGCCGCGCAGACCTCGCTGGGGACCGCGTTGTGGATGACCTCGATGAAATCGACCGGGCCCTGCTCGTGCATGCGTGCATTCCTTAGGCGGCAACGGCTTGATGGTGCCGCTTGCCGCCCTCGGTGTCACCCCACGGTCATGGTCATCGATCTGCCATGACCGTGGTCAGGCAACCGCCAATCAGCCCTGCGCGTCGTCGTGCGCGTGGTGGTAGCGCACGGCTTCGGCCACTTCCTCGCGCGAACCCAGGAACACCGGCACGCGCTGGTGCAGCTGGTCGGGCTGGATGTCGAGGATGCGCTCGCGGCCGGTCCAGGCGGCGCCGCCGGCCTGTTCGACCAGCAGGCCCATCGGGTTGGCCTCGTACATCAGGCGCAGCTTGCCGGCCTTGGACGGATCCTTCTTGTCCCACGGGTAGATGAAGATGCCGCCGCGGGTCAGGATGCGGTGCACGTCGGCGACCATGCTGGCGATCCAGCGCATGTTGAAGTTCTTGCCGCGCGTGCCTTCCTTGCCCGCCAGCAGATCACCGACATAGGCCTGCATCGGCGCTTCCCAGTGGCGCTGGTTGGACATGTTGATCGCGAACTCCTGGGTAGCCGCCGGAATCTGCATGTTCTCGGTGGTCAGCACGAACTCGCCCTTCTCGCGGTCCAGGGTGAAGGCGTGGGTGCCATGGCCGACGGTCAGCACCAGCTGGGTGCTGGGCCCGTAGATGCAGTAACCGGCGGCGATCTGCTTGCTGCCCGGCTGCAGGAAGGCGTCGTCGCCTGGCAGTTCCACGTTGGTCGGGCAGCGCAGCACCGAGAAGATAGTGCCGACGGAGACGTTGACGTCGATGTTGGAGCTGCCGTCGAGGGGATCGAACAGCAGCAGGAAATCACCGCGCGGGTAGATGTCCGGCACCGGCTGGCTGTGGTCCATTTCCTCCGAGGCGCACGCGGCGAGGTGGCCACCCCAGGCGTTCGCTTCAAGCAGGATCTCGTTGCTGATGACGTCCAGCTTCTTCTGCGCCTCGCCCTGCACGTTACCGGTACCGGCATCGCCCAGCACGCCACCGAGGGCGCCCTTGCTGACGGCGATGGAGATGCTGGTGCAGGCGCGGGCGACGACCGCGATCAGCTGGCGCAGGTCGGCGTTGATGCGGCCGGCGTGCTGTTCCTGGATCAGGAAGCGGGTCAACGAAGTACGGGACATGAGCGGGCAGGTCTCGGCAGCGGGAAAACGCTTATTGTCGCCCGTATGGCGGGGGCGTGCGTGAGCGCGGGAAGGCGTAATCGTTTCCAGATGCGTTTGCGCTCGTGGCGCATTCCTTTTGTCGAGGCTCGTGGGAGGGGGAGGCGATGCAGGACACGCTGCAAGTACGTCCATGTAGCTCGATGGCGCCTTGCTCGTGTGCGCAGTCCTGCGCACACGGCAAGACCGGGGTTGGGCGTCCTGCCCAACCCGCCCGAGGCATGCCTCGGGCCCATGGCGCCAACGGTCCTGCAGCGCCTCCCCCTCCCACGCGCTTCAGGGTTCGCCGCGAGCGCGGTGGGGAGGGCAAAGGCAAGAGCAAGAGCAAGAGCAAAAAACAAAGGCGCCTTTCGGCGCCTTTGTCTTCAAGCTACTGGAGCGTTGTTTCAGCCCTTGGCGACGGTGGCCACGGCCTCGGCGACGTATTCCAGGTTGTTCTGGTTCAGCGCGGCCACGCAGATGCGGCCGGTGCCGACGGCGTAGATGCCGAACTCGTCGCGCAAGCGCTCGACCTGCTCGCGGCTCAGGCCGGAGTAGGAGAACATGCCGGCCTGCTCGTTGATGAAACCGAACTGCGGTGCACCGGCAGCGGCCAGCTTCTCGACCAGCCCCTGGCGCAGGGCGTGGATGCGCTCGCGCATCTCGGTCAGCTCCTGCTCCCACATCGCACGCAGTTCCGGATTGGTCAGCACGCCGGCCACCAGCGCAGCACCGTGGGTGGATGGGCTGGAGTAGATGGTGCGGATCACGCGCTTGACCTGCGACTGCACCGCCTTGGCGTCAGCGGCGGTCGGTGCCACCATCGACAGCGCACCCACGCGCTCGCCGTACAGCGAGAACGACTTGGAGTACGAGTTGGCGACGATGAAGCTGTCGATGCCGGCTTCGGCGATGATGCGCACGGCGGCGCCGTCCTGCTCGATGCCCTTGTCGAAGCCCTGGTAGGCCATGTCGATGAAGGGGAACAGCTGCTTGTCCTTCAGCAGCTGCGCGACCTGCTTCCACTGGGTGACCGTGAGGTCGGCACCGGTAGGGTTGTGGCAGCAGGCATGCAGCAGCACCACGGTGCCGGCGTCCAGCTTGCCCAGGTCGGCCAGCATGCCGTCGAAATCGACGCCATGGGTGGCCGGGTCGAAGTAGGTGTAATCCAGCACGTCGAAACCGGCGGCGCTGAACACCGCACGGTGGTTTTCCCAACTCGGGTTGCTCAGCGCAACGGTGGCGTGCGGCAGCAGCTTCTTCAGCACGTCGGCGCCGACGCGCAGCGCACCGCTGCCGCCGACGGTCTGTGCGGTAGTGACGCGGCCGGCGGCCAGCAGCGGCGAGTCCTTGCCGAACACCAGCTCACGCGTGGCCTGCGTGTACGCCGGCAGGCCATCGATCGGCAGGTAGCCGCGCGGTTTGGCTTCGGCGGCGAGCTGCTGCTCGATCTGCTTGACGGCGCGCAGCAGCGGAATGCGGCCGCTCTCGTCGTAGTAGATGCCCACACCCAGGTTGACCTTGGTCGGGCGGCTGTCGGCGTTGTACGCCTCGGTCAGGCCCAGGATCGGGTCGCCTGGGACCAGTTCCACGTTTGCAAAGAAGGACACGGCGGTACTCGTTCGGTAGACGGAAAGGGGGAGGAAGTGCGCTACGCGGTCCGCGGCTTTTGGGCCGGAAACAACCCATCGTAACAAAGCCTGCCGGGGCTGGCCGCCGCCATCGTCATCTGCGGCCCCGTACCATGGCGTGCGTTGCCGCCCGATCCATCAACCTGAATCATGAATCCCGCCGCACGACGCCGTTGCCTGCCGCTGTCCGCCCTGCTGCTGTCGCCCTGGACGGCCGTGGCCGAGCCTGCGCCCACCGCCCTGCCTGCGGTGCAGGTACAGGCCGCCCGGGTGCCGGGCATCGATCCGTTCGCGCTGCCGGCCAGCCAGGACACGGTCTGGATCGACGCCAGCCGCGCGGGCACCGGCGCGCAGCTGTCTGAGGCCTTGGCCGGAGTCCCCGGACTGCTGGCACGTGACCGGCAGAACTTCGCCCAGGACACGCAGCTGTCGATTCGTGGCTTCGGCGCACGCTCGACCTTTGGCGTGCGCGGGGTGCGGGTGCTGATCGACGGGGTGCCGGCGACCATGCCGGACGGCCAGGGTCAGCTGTCGCATGCCAGCCTGTTGGGCGCCGAGCGCATCGAGGTGCTGCGCGGGCCGTTCTCGGCGTTGTACGGCAATTCCTCCGGCGGCGTGCTGCAGGTCTGGAGCGCGCAGGGCCAGGCCGCTGACCCGTGGCGGTTGCGCGTGAATGCCGGCGCCGACAACACGCTCAGTGTCGGTGCGCAGCTGAAGGGTGCCGGTCAAGTGCTGGACTACAACATCGCCGCCAATCACTTCCGCACCGATGGCTGGCGGGACCATAGCCGCGCGCGCCGTGAATCGCTCAACGCACGCATCGGTGGAGAGCTGGGCGGTGGGCGGTTGGAGCTGCTGCTCAATGCGCTTGACGCCCCCGATGCGCAGGATCCGCTGGGCTTGACCCGTGCCCAGGTGGCGGCTGATCCGCGCCAGGCCACGGCAGTCGCGCACCAGTACAACACCCGCAAAACCGTGCGCCAGCAGCAGGCCGGCCTGCGCTGGACCCGTGAAACGGGAGCGCAGCGCTGGCAATTGATGGGCTATGCCGGCCAGCGCGCGGTACGCCAGTACCTGACGATTCCGCCGGCACCCCAGACCAACAGCCCACTGCATGCCGGCGGCGTGATCGATCTGCAGGGCGGCTATGGCGGGCTGGACGCGCGCTGGGGCTGGCACGGTGACCTGGCCGGGCGACCGCTGGACCTGGTAGCCGGGCTCAGCGCCGACCGCCAGCGCCAGCACCGCACCGGCTTCGAGAACTTCATCGGCAGCGCCCTGGGCGTGCGTGGGCGGCTGCGTCGTGACCAGATCGACGTCGTGCAGAACGTAGATCAGTTCGCCCAGGCCTGGTGGCAATGGAGCCCGCGTTGGTCGCTGCTGGCCGGGCTGCGCCACAGCGCCGTGCGATTCGAATCGAATGACCGCTACATCGTCGGCGCCAACCCCGACGACAGTGGCCACCGCCGCTACCAGGCGATCACGCCGGTGGCAGGCGTCAGCTTCGAGGCCAGCCCGCAGTGGCGGCTGCACGCGGCCGTGGGGCGTGGTTTCGAGACCCCCACCTTCAACGAACTGGGCTATCGCGCCGACGGCCAAGCCGGGCTGGCACTGGATCTGGCCGCCGCGCGCAGCCGCTCCATCGAGGTTGGCAGCAAGTGGCACGCACAGGATGGCAACCAAATCGATATCAGCCTGTTCCGTGCAGATACCGACGATGAGCTGGCCGTTGCCAGCAATATCGGCGGACGCAGCACCTACCGCGACGTTGGCCGCACCCGCCGCCAGGGGCTGGAGCTGCAGTACCGACAGCCGCTGGCCGAGCAACTGGAACTGCAGCTGGCGTGGACCTGGCTGCAGGCGCAGGTGCGCTCGCCGTACCTGACCTCGAACACCCTGGTCGCTGCGGGCAGCCGTCTGCCCGGCGTGCCGCGCCAGCAGGCCTTCGCCCGGCTGCAGTGGAGCCCTGCCGATTGGCAGTGGGCGCTGGAGGCAATGGCCAGCAGCGATACCGTGGTCAATGACGTGGCCACCGAGCGCGCGCCGGGCTACGCCCTGCTGCACCTGGAAGCCGGCCGTCGATGGACGCTGCCGGGCGGCGAGCTGCGCGCCTTCGCCCGGCTGGAGAACGTGCTGGACCAGGCCTACATCGGCTCGGTGATCGTCAATGACGGCAATGGTCGCTTCTACGAGCCGG
The DNA here is from genome assembly GCF_059368675.1 of Stenotrophomonas sp. YJH_SMC_120. Taxonomy (NCBI): domain Bacteria; kingdom Pseudomonadati; phylum Pseudomonadota; class Gammaproteobacteria; order Lysobacterales; family Lysobacteraceae; genus Stenotrophomonas; species Stenotrophomonas sp. YJH_SMC_120. Next base: position 187,585 of record NZ_JCAFRY010000005.1, on the reverse strand, counting down.
GACCGGGACGGCGAGCCAACGTCGGCCTGCAATGGTCGTGGCGCTGAAAGGGGTAGTGCCGGCCGCTGGCCGGCATTGCGCCGTGCACGACGTCAGGAGGTTGCCGGCCAGCGGCCGGCACTACCGGTCAGTCGGGGGCCTTGGCTGGCACGAACGGCGAGGTCGGGTCGCTGGCCGGGAAGGTCTCCTCCAGCGCCTCGTCCTGGTTGTCGCTGGCGCGCTGCTTGCGTTCACGGCGCTTGAGCGGGCTCTCTTGGCCACCGCGATGGCGGTCGCCGCCATCCTTGCGGTCCTGGGCCGCCTGTTCAGCCTCGTGCTTCACCGGCAGGTGGTCGTGCTCGGCATCGAAGAACGGCGCGCCGGTGCCGCGGTAGTCGGCGTTGTCGGCATCGCGCTTGCCGCGCTGCTCGCCGGGAATGGGCGGGTGGTTCTCCCGCAGCGGGTCTCGCGAGGTCTCTCGGCTCATGGTCTGGTACCTGCCCTTGGGGGGATTCCACTACACCGCCCCGCAGGTAAAGCCGTTGCGAACCTGGCGTCATGAACATCTCGCTCACCCCCCGGTAACGGCACCGCGCGTATTCCTGCCCACCCGCCCCCGCTGCAGGAGCCGGCCATGCCCCGTCTTGAACGACCCGCACCGTCCGTGTTCAACGCCCTGCTCGATCCGCTCGGCCAGCGCACCGCGCAGCGCCGTACGCGTCGCCATGAAGACCCCCAGGCGGTGGCGCAGGACTACCTGCAGTACATGCTCAGCGACTACGAGGAGCGCCGCGGGCAGAGCCACCGGAACTGGCGCGACCTGTGCCCGGTGTATGCCTTCGCGTTGACCACGCATGCTGCGGATTGGCCACGCGGTGATGCCGCCGATACCTGCGAGGAACTGGCCGAGCACTGGGAACAGATGCGCGGGCAGTCACGGTTGGGCTGGTCGCAGGCGCGGCCGGTGGTGGAGGACGCCTGGCGCGCGCTGGACCATATTCCGGCGGCGGCGGTGAGGCCGTTGCTGCAGTAGTGCCGGCCGCTGGCCGGCAACCCCAGGAAACTTCAGGCCGCGAGCTCTGCCGGCCAGCGGCCGGCACTACCGCATCTGCGTAGAACCCACGTGCACGGTATCGACACGGGTGGTTTACACCGCCCATCCGAAGCTGGATGCCCTGCCCCGCCAAAGGTACGCCCATGGCCCGCCCGATCTGGACCGGCACGCTGTCGTTTGGCCTGCTCAACGTGCCGGTGTCGCTGATGTCCGGCGAACGCAAGGTCGACCTGCAGTTCCGCATGCTCGATTCCCGCGACCGCAAGCCGATCCGTTTCGAACGGGTCAACGCCGACACCGGCGAGGAAGTGCCCTGGAAGGACATCGTCAAAGCCTATGAGTACGACAAGGGCAGTTATGTCGTGCTGGAGGAAGGTGATATCCGCTCGGCTGCGCCGGAAAGCCACGAAGCGGTGGAGGTGGAATCATTCGTGGATGCGGCGCAGATCGACCCGCGCTATTACGAGAAACCGTATCTGCTGGTGCCCGGCAAGAAGGCCGAGAAGGGCTATGTGCTGCTGCGCGAAACGTTGCGCAGCACCGGCAAGGTGGGCATCGCGCGGGTGGTGGTGCGTACGCGCGAATACCTGTGCGCGGTGATGCCGCATGAGGACGCGCTGGTGCTGATGATCCTGCGCTATCCGCAGGAACTGGTGGATCCCGAGGACTACAAGCTGCCCACCGGCAAACTGTCCGACTATCGCATCACCAGCAAGGAAACGGCGATGGCCGAGCAGTTGATCGAGTCGATGGCCGGCGACTGGGATCCGTCGCAGTACCACGATGAATTCCGCGAGCGCCTGCAGCAGGTGTTGAACAAGCGCATCAAGTCCAAGGGCGGCACAACGCGGGTGGACGATGAGCCGGCACCGCGCGAGGACGCCAGTACCAATGTGGTCGACTTCATGGCGCTGCTGCAGAAGAGCCTGGATGCGAACAAGCGAACGCCAGCGAAGAAGGCCGCAACGCGCAAAGCAGCCGCCAAGCCGCCAGTGAAGAAGGCCGCAAAGAAGACAACGAAGAAGGCTGCAAAGAAGACCGCACCCCGACGCAAGGCGGGGTGAGCCATGTCGTTGCACCAGTATCGGCGCAAACGCCGGCTTGGCGGTGGCGCCGGGCAGACAACGGAGCCCGACGACACGCTCACACCGGGCGACCCGAAGCGGCGGCCGACCTTTGTCATCCAGCTGCACCATGCCAGCTCGCGTCACTATGACTTCCGCCTGGAAATGGACGGCGTACTGAAGAGCTGGGCGGTGCCCAAGGGGCCTTCCCTGCGCGTCGGTGAAAAGCGGCTGGCCGTGGAAGTGGAAGACCATCCGCTGTCCTACGCCGGTTTCGAGGGAGACATTCCTGAAGGTCACTATGGTGCGGGCCACGTGGAAGTCTTCGATCACGGCACCTGGGCCTGTGAAGGCGATCCACTGCAGGCACTGGCGGCGGGCAGGATCGACTTCGTGCTGCATGGACAACGCCTGGCCGGTGGCTGGAAGCTGGTGCGGACCGCGATGAAAGGGCGCCAGGTGCAATGGCTGTTGATCAAGCGCAGTGACGGGGAAGCGCGCGACGCGGAGGCGGATGACCTGCTGACGGCACCGATGCCGAAACGAACACCTGCGGCGAAGAAGCGTTCCGCGGACAAGACGGCGCGAGCTGCACCCGTCGCACGCACGGGCACACGCAAGGCCGATGTGCGCTGGCATGCACGCGCGCTGCAACTGCACGGCGCACGTGACGCACCCTACCCGCATGCATTCAAACCGCAGTTGACCGATCATCGCGACAGTGCGCCGGACGGCGACCGCTGGCTTCACGAGATCAAGTGGGATGGCTATCGCCTGCTGGCTGATCTGCACAATGGCGAGGTCAAGCTGCGCTCCCGCAATGGTCTGGATTGGACCGATGATTTTCCCGAAGTGGTGCAGGCCGTGCAGGCGCTGCCGGTGCGCGATGCACGCCTGGACGGCGAACTGGTGGTGCTGGACAAGGAAGGACGCAGTGACTTCGCAGCGTTGCAGCGGGTGATCGACGGCAGTTCGAAGCAACCGCTGCGCTACATCGTGTTCGATCTTCCGGGCGTGGCTGGAGCGGATATCAGTCGTGCGCCGTTGCTGGAGCGCAAAGCACTCCTGAAAGAGCTCATTGGACCCGCGCCTGGCACCCTGGCCTTCAGCGAGCACGTGATCGACCATGGCCCGCAGGTGTTCGATGCCAGTGGCAAGGCCGGATTCGAAGGCATCGTCAGCAAGCAGGTGGATGCCCCGTACGTGAATACCCGCGCGCGCAGCTGGGTGAAGGTGAAGCACGAAGACACCGACGAGTTCCTGATCGTCGGCTACACGGCACCCAAGGGTTCCCGGCTGGGGTTCGGCTCGCTGCTGCTGGCGACGCCGGACAAGGGCGGCTTGCGCTATGTGGGCCGCGTTGGCACCGGTTTCGACGACCAAAGCCTGCGCGCGCTGCTCAAGGCACTGCAGCCATTGGCGGTGAAGACGCCCGTGCTGCAGCTGCCGGCGCATGTGCCGTTCCGCGCTGCCAGCGTACGCTGGGTGAAGCCATTGGCGGTTGCCGAGGTGGCCTTCCGTGGCTGGGGCAAGGAAGGCCTGCTGCGCCAGGCCAGTTTCAAGCGACTGCGCAGCGACAAGCAGAAGGAGGACCTGGGAATGAGCACCGCAGATACCGAGACCGGAGGCGAGGTCGAGATCACTCATCCGGAGCGGGTGGTGTTTCCAAGGCAGAAACTGCGCAAGGGTGACGTGGCCGACTACTACCAGCTAATGGCGCGCTGGATCCTGCCCGAGATTGCCGGACGTCCGCTGTCACTGCTGCGCTGCCCGGACGGCGTGGGCAAGGCCTGCTTCTTCCAGAAGCACCATGGCCCCGGCCTGGGGGACGCGGTACATGCGGTACCCCTGCAGCAGAAGAGCGGCCGCGAGGATTACGTCTACGTCGACGATGCGCGGGGCCTGCTGCAGCTGGTGCAGATGAACACCCTGGAACTGCATCCGTGGGGCGCGACCGTGGCCGATCCCGAGCACCCGGATCGTCTGGTGTTCGATCTCGATCCAGGTGAAGGGGTGAGCTGGGCACAGGTGAAGGCCGCTGCGCGCGATGTTCGTGACCGCCTGCAGGAGGTGGGCCTGCAGAGCTTCGTGCGGCTGTCCGGTGGCAAGGGCGTGCACGTGGTGGTGCCGCTGCAGCCCAAGGCTGGCTGGGACGAGGCCAAGGCGTTCTGCGAGGCGTTCGCGCAGGCAATGGCGCTGGAGCAGCCTGATCGCTACGTGGCGACGATGAGCAAGGCCAAGCGCGGCGGCGTGATCTTCATCGATTGGCTGCGCAACACACGCGGTGCCACCAGCGTGTGTTCATGGTCGCTGCGCGCGCGAGATGCTGCCGGCGTGGCGGTGCCGCTGCGCTGGGAAGAACTGGCCCGGGTGAGCGCGGCCGACGCGTTTCCGATGGCCAAGGCGCTGGCGCGCGCCAAGCGGCTGAAGGGTGACCCATGGCAGGGCATCGCGCGGTTGAAGCAGAGGCTGCCGTCGCTGAAGCGGTAGTGCCGGCCGCGGGCCGGCAACCTCGGCCATCCTGCAGTTGCCGGCCCGCGGCCGGCACTACCTGCATGCGCTCAGCGCAGATCGCGCGAGGGGCGGCGCCCGAACCACCAACCGACCAGCAGTTGCAACGGCAGCGATGCCAACAGCGAAATGACGAACCAGAACGGGAAGTCCGCACCCGCCGTCCACATCGCGTAGCCACAGCCCAGCGCGATCAGCGACCAGATCGAGAACCCGTGTGAACGCGGCCAGCACGGCGCGTAGTAAGTGGCAAAGGAAATGCCGGCGACGCCACCGAGTACGCTGAAGGCCAGGTCCCACCCCAGCTGCACGCTGTTGCTGTCCGGCGACAGGCCCAGCAACGGCGGCAACCAGCCGGCGACGCTGCTGACCAGCGCAAGCGACAGCACGCCGCCGATCAGGGCGACGATGGACAGGAACAGGGGCTTGAGCAGGCCAGGCATGCGCGTATTGTACGGCTGCCACAGAGTGCCCTCGTTGCCGGCCAGCGGCCGGCACTACCGAACCGACTGGGCTTTTGCCGGCCAGCGGCCGGCACTACCGATGAATCGGCATGGCCGCCGTGCCCGCGGGAGAGGGGTACGGAGCAGCGGCGGCCATGCACAGGCAGTCAGGCGGCGAAGTCGAGCACCACGCGGCCTTCGATGGTGCCCGCGTGCATGCGCGCGAACACGTCGTTGATGTTTTCCAGGCGGTCGGTGCTGACCGTGGCTGCGACCTTGCCTTCGGCGGCGAACTGCAGTGACTCCTGCAGATCCAGCCGGGTGCCGACGATCGAGCCGCGCACGGTGATGCCGTTGAGCACCATGCCGAAGATATCCAGCGGGAAGTTGCCGGGCGGCAGGCCGTTGAGCGAAACGGTACCGCCACGGCGGACCATGCCCAGAGCCTGTTCGAACGCCTTGGGCGACACTGCGGTGACCAGAGCGCCGTGCGCGCCGCCGATCTCCTTCCTGAGGAATGCGGCCGGATCGGTGGTACGCGCGTTCACGGTGATCTGCGCGCCGAGCTGCCGGGCCAATGCCAGCTTGTTGTCGTCCACGTCCACCGCAGCCACATTCAGGCCCATCGCACGGGCGTACTGCACCGCCATGTGGCCCAGGCCACCGATGCCGGAAACCGCCACCCAGTCCCCGGGCTTGGTGTCAGTCACCTTCAGGCCCTTGTAGACGGTCACGCCGGCGCACAGCACCGGCGCTATCTCGACGAAGCCCACTTCCTTCGGAAGCAGGCCGACATAGTTGGCATCGGCCAGTGCGTACTCGGCGAAGCCGCCGTTGACCGAGTAACCGGTGTTGCGCTGCGTCTCGCACAGCGTTTCCCAGCCACCCAGGCAGTGTTCGCAATGGCCACACGCCGAGTACAACCAGGGGATGCCGACCCTGTCGCCTTCCTTGACGTGCCCTACCCCGCCTCCCACGGCCACGACGTGCCCCACGCCCTCGTGGCCGGGGATGAATGGCGGGTTCGGTTTCACCGGCCAGTCGCCCTCGGCGGCGTGCAGGTCGGTGTGGCAGACGCCACAGGCCTCGATCCTGACCAGCACCTCGCCCGCCCCCGGGCGCGGTACCGAGACTTCCTCGATGACCAGCGGCTTGCCGAACTCGCGTACGACGGCGGCCTTCATGGTGGATTGCATGTTCGGATCTCCGCAGTGCGCTTGCCCACAGAATGACGCCGGCTCGAGGCCGGCGCTTTGATCACGATCAAACCTTTGAAGATCCGTGCAGCAGGTTCAGCTGGCCAGCACCGATGCTTCGCGCGCCAGTCGTTCGATGGCGTCCCAGTCACGGGTCTGCAGCAGCGCCGGGGTGGTCAGCCACGAGCCGCCCACGCACAGCACGTTGGGCAGGTGCAGGAACTGTGGCGCGGTCTGCGCGCTGATGCCACCGGTCGGGCAGAACCGCACGTCGGCAAACGGGCCGTGCCAGGCCGCCAGCAACGCAGCGCCACCGGCCTGCACCGCCGGGAAGAACTTGAAGGTGTCCGTGCCCTGCTCCAGGCCCAGGATCAGGTCCGAGGCGGTGGCGGCACCGGGCAGGTACGGCAGGTCGGCATCGCGTGCGGCGGCATACAGCGCCGCCGTTGCACCGGGCGACACCGCGAAGCGCGCGCCGGCCTGCTTCGCCGCCTGCATCTGCGCGGCGTTGAGCACGGTGCCGGCGCCGATGACAGCATCGGGCACGGCCTCGACCATGGCCTTGATCGCATCCAGCGCGTGCGGCGTGCGCAGCGTCACTTCGATCACCGGCAGGCCGCCGCGGAACAGCGCCTGGGCCACTTCGACCGCCTCATTCACATCTTCGGGGGTGTACACCGGGATCACCGGTGCCAGCTTCAACAGCGCGCGCAGGCGCGGATCAGCGCTGGACATGGTCTTGCTCCTTGCCCGATGGGGCATCGCGGATCGCCGCCGGGTCCGGCAGCGCAGCGGCGCATGATGCCATGCACGCTGCGAAGGTGCTGGTATCCTGCCCTGCGGCGGATTCAGACTGCGTCGGCCTGCAGTGCCTGGATGCGGCGCTGGTACCAGTCACCCCCAAGCGGGTCGAACACCGCCGAACGTTCCATCGGCGCTTCGTATACATGCACCGAAATGGCCAGGGCTTCATCGCTGGCATTGCGCAGGGTGTGGTATTCGTGAGGTGGAATGAGGCTGCCGGCGCTGCCGCAGCCGCCGCGCAGCGCGGCGTGGCGTCGGAAGCGCCAGCGTTCGCCGGCGCATTCCAGCAGTTCGTAACGGGTGATCTCCAGTTCCCCCAACCACACGCCCTCCACACACCACATGGCATCGTGGTCGTGCAGCGGCGTGCCCTGCCCTGGGCCCCAGCTCATGGCAATCACGCTGTAGCCGTGTTCCTGGCTGTGGTACAGCGGGCGTCGCGCGTAATGATCACTGACCGGACGGTGCACGCATTCGGGTAGCTCGATGCGGCTGTCCGCGATGGCTTCCTGCAGCGCCAGCTGCAGGTCGGCGGTGATGCGCCCGGCATCACCGGAGGTCATCGCCGCGTCGACTGCGGCGATCAACCGGTCGCGGCCACGGAACGCCGGAAACGGAGAGGTCTGCAGGTCCATGCCCCGACTGTAGCGGAGCATGGTTAAGGGAATGTTGGTGTTCGCGCGCGTCGCACCCGCATTCGTGGCAAGCACGCGTGAAAAACGGTTCAGATGCAAACGCAGTAGAGCGATCACAATGGAACCTCACGCGGTGGAACGTGTCGAACACGGTCTGTGCCGCTCCAGCTGCGACATTCCGCAACTTCGCGCCCGACGGGCGCAAGGCTAGAATTCTCCGACTTACCTGGTTCTATACATGTCAGTGCGAAATATGAGCGATGCCGCGTTACCGGCATCGAAAGGCAAGGCTGCCACGATCAACGACATCGCACGACTGTCGGGAGTTTCCAAGAAAACGGTTTCAAGAATCATCAACAACTCGCCGCTGGTGCGCAAAGACACCCGCGACAAGGTCGAGGCGTTGATGCGCGAGGTCGGTTACGTGCCCGACCCCCTGGCGCGCGGACTCGCGTTCCGCCGCTCCTTCCTGATCGGGCTGGTGTACGACGACCCCGGCGCCCAATGCATTGTCGACCTGCAGCACGGCGCGCTTGAAGCGCTGCGCGGCACCGGCTATGAGCTGGTGGTGCATCCCTGCGACAGCCAGGACCCGGAGTGCGCGCAGGGCGTGCGCCGCTTCGTGCAGCAGCAGAAGCTGCATGGGGTGATCCTCGGCCCACGTGCATCCGAATCGGTTGCACTCGCGCGGATGCTGGACGACATCGACTGCCGCTACGTGCGGATCAACGCGCATGCGTCGGAAGAAGACGTGCAGGCGGTGGTCACCCACGATCGCGATGGCGCGGCAGCAGCAGCGGGCTACCTGCTCTCGCTCGGCCACCGCGACATCGCGGTGATCGCCGGACCGGGTGACCGGCGCGCGGCGCGTGAGCGTACCCATGGCTTCCTTGACCGGTTGGCCCAGGTGGGGCTGACCCTGCCGGGCGAGCGCGTGCTGGAAGCGGGCGACACCTTCGAATCCGGCGTGCATGCCGCCGAGCAGTTGCTGCTGGGTGAAGGCCGCCCCAGTGCGATCTTCGCCGGCAACGACGAGATGGCGGCCGGTGTCTACCAGGTCGCGCTGCGTGCGGGTATTGCCGTGCCACAGCAGCTGTCGATCGTCAGCTACGACGACAGCCCGCTGGCCTCGCGGCTGTGGCCGCCGCTGACCTCGGTGCGCCGCCACGTGTCCGACATCGGCCGCATGGCCGCAGCGATGCTGGTGCAGTCCGATCTGCCGGATGCGCCGACCGCAGCCAGCGTGCATCCGCAGTTGATGGTGCGTGGTTCCTGCCGCGCCGTGGACGCCTGAGTGCCCTGCCCTCGCCGCGCCGCTGCAATGGCGCAGGCAGGCAACAACGAAAACGGTGCATCCAGGTGCGCCGTTTTCCTTTCAATGCGAAGCGCTGTACGCCGTGCGCTTACACGTCGCCGCCGTCGGCCCAGCCTTCGCCGGTGCCCTTCTGGAACACGCGGTCATCGCCCTGCACGTCACCGGCCGGCAGATGCGCCTGGCTGGCCAGTGCCGCGTAGATCGGGGTGAAGTCCGGCGACGTCGCCTGCATCAGCTGTTCGAAGCTGTCGATGACGAAGTAGGTCTTCTGGAAGGTGTCGATGCGGTACTTCGTGCGCATGATCCGCTGCAGGTCGAAACCGATGCGGTTGGGCGCGGCCGATTCCAGCGAGTACAGCGACTCGCCCTTCGACGACACGATGCCGGCGCCGTAGATGCGCAGGCCTTCGGGCGTATCGATCAGGCCGAACTCCACCGTGTACCAGTACAGGCGGGTCAGGTTCTGCAGTGCATCCGGGCCGATCGCGTGGGCTTTGACGCCGCCACGGCCGTACGCCTCCATGTAGTCGGCGAACACCGGGTTCATCAGCAGCGGCACGTGGCCGAACAGATCGTGGAACAGGTCCGGCTCGGCGATGTAATCAATCTGGTCCGGGCGACGGATCCACCAGGTCACCGGAAAACGGCGATTGGCCAGGTGGTCGAAGAAATCCAGTTCCGGCAGCAGGCCTTCAACGCCGACCAGGGTCCAGCCGGTGGCGGCGCCCAGCACTTCGTTGAGCTGGGCGAAGCGCGGAATCATGTGCGCGCTCATGCCCATCTCGTCCTGTGCATCCAGGAACTCCTGGCAGGCGCGGCCGACCAGCAGCTCGCGCTGGCGCTGGTACAGCGTGCTCCAGGTGGCGTGGTCGTCGGCGGTATAGGTGTCCCACGGCTGCTCGACGAGCGCGGTGGTGTACACCGGCACATAGCCCTTGTCGGTCTGCTGGTGTTCGACGCGGCGGGGCTGGGCGAGGTCCATGGGGCACTCCTTGACGGGATGCCTACGATGCTAGGGCAGAGCACGCGCAACAGGGTTGCAAAAGTTGCGCCCGTTGGCCCTCTTGGCGCAATATCCTTGCGTACTCACCATGTTGCGGGGCAACAATGGCCGGAGAAGTCCAGTTTGATCGCACGGATATACGCCTGCTGGCTGAAATCCAGCGGGATGGGCGCGCCACCAACGCCGAACTGGCGGCGCGGGTGAATCTTTCGCCTTCGGCCTGCCTGCGGCGGTTGCAGCGGCTGGAAAGCGAGGGTGTGATCGTCGGCTATGGCGCGCGGCTGGAGCCGCGGCAGCTGCGGCTGGGCCTGCAGGCCTTCGTGCGCGTACAGCTGGAAAAGCACGACCAGGCCGCCATCGGCCACTTCGTGGACAGCGTGCAAGCGTGGGACGAGGTGGTGGCCTGCCATGCGCTGACCGGCGACATGGACTACCTGCTGCACGTCTACGTGCGCGACCTGGAGCACTTCTCGCGCTTCCTGCTGGACCGGTTGCTCAACGCCGGTGGCGTGGCCGATGCCAATTCCAGCTTCGTGCTGCGCACGGTGAAGGGTTTTCAGGCACTGCCGCTTTCGCAGCTGGAGTCGTGATCATCCGGCGGATGTGGGAGAGCGTGACTTGCTTTGCATCCTGGGCGACGCAAGGCATTTTCCTACGGCGAGACGGATGAACCTCTGACAGAGTGACGCAATCAGCCTTCCTAGACTCACTGGACAACCCTGTCCGGAGAGATCGACATGAAAGTCTGCCTTGCTCCAGTCATTGCCCTGCTTGTCGCTGGCCTGATGCCGGCCGCTGCGGGTGCTTCCCCCCAGATCGCCAACGCCCAACCTCTGACGCTGAGTTGCGGTACCACTGAATTCGTCGGCATGACCAGCAACTCGTCGACGCTGGCCAAGCGCCAGTGCAATGGTAGCTATGTCTATGGAATCGGCGTCTCGGTCAATGAAGCGGTGGAGAACCTCAACGGCTTCATGGCGGTGCTGCAGGCCGGCGTGAGCTGCAGCGCGGATGCCAGCAGCATCGTCAGTGGTGCCTACGGCAAGGGTGTTTTCGCCCAGTTTGTCTGCAATGGCTGGTCGATCGCCGGCGTGGGCAACTCACCCACCACCGCGGCGCGCAACTCGCTGGCCATCGCGACGGAAATGGCGGCCACGGGTACCCATTGCGCAGCGCCGCTGCAGGGTTCGTACTATCCGGAATCCTGGGGGTTCCGTTTCCGCTACGACTGCGGCAACACGCAGACCCTGAAGAGCTGGTCCATCAGTGGGCTCGGTGCCAGCATCGATGACGCCAACGTCATCGCCATGCGACTGATGCGTTACTCCACAGCGGCAGGCCAGAGCTGCAACTTCGAGAAGGCCGAAATCAATGGCGTCATTCTGCACGCCACGCTGGTCTGCAACGGCTCGTACATCCATGGCTACGGCAGCTCGGTGACGGCCGCAGCCAACGACGCACTGGCCCAGATCGGCGCCTGACCCGTCGTGAGGCCCCTGGGGGTGACCCGCATGGAGCGGGTTGCCCTCAGCACTTGTCCTTGCGGCCCATCAGCTTGCCCAGGCGCGAGGCTTCCTCGCACTTGGGGGCAGCCACCGGCGCCGGTGCAGCGGCCGCAGCACGCGCACGCTGCAGCTGCTGGATCCTGGCGCGGATCTGCGGCATCGCGGCCATCGCGGCCTTTTCGCCTTCCAGGATCGCCGTGCCGCGCTGGCTGAAATCGGCAGCGCCGATGTCCAGCACCTTCGGCCGGATGACGATGTCGGCGCGTGCCAGTTCCTGTTCGCCCAGGCGCTGGCCCATGATCGAGATGGACTGGTTGACGATGCCCAGCATGTCGGTCGGCGCCTTGCCGCTGGCCTTGCTGGAGATGTCCACGGCGATCACGAAGTCGGCGCCGAGCTGGCGCGCGGCATCCACCGGCACCGGGCTGACCACGCCGCCATCGATGTAGTTGCGACCACCGATCTTCACCGGTTCGAACACGCCGGGAATGCTGCTCGACGCGCGCACCGCCTGGCCGACGTTGCCGCGCACGAAGATCGCCCGCTCGCCGGTTTCCAGCTGGGTGGCGACGGCGGCGAACGGCTTCTTCAGGCGTTCGGCTGGACGGTTGGCAACCTGTTCGTTGACGTAGTCCTGCAGCTTCTGGCCCTGCACCAGGCCACCGGAGAACAGCCGCACGTCGCGGATGCTGGCTTCATCCAGCGCCACCGCCTTGCTCTGCATCTGGAACGCGTCCATGCCGCTGGCGTACAGCGCGCCGACCACGCTGCCGGCACTGGTGCCGGACACCACCGCCGGTTCGAAGCCATTGGCTTCCAGCATCTTGATCACGCCGATGTGGGCAAAGCCCTTGGCCGCGCCACCGCCGAGGGCGATACCGATCTTCACCGGCTTGGCCTGTGGCACCACGGTCGGCGCCGGCGGCGGCGTGGGGCGGACCGGATCGCCACCGCAGCCGGCCAGCAGGCCGATCAGGGCGACGGACAGCAGCATGCGGGGGCGGAACAGGCTCATCGGCAGTGCGCTCGCGGCGCCGGATTCAGGAAAGGGCGCCAGCATACCGAAGCCGTGGCGGGGCGGGCAGGGTGGGAAATATCGCCCATTCATAAAGGTAGTGCCGGCCGCTGGCCGGCAACCATAGGGAAACTGGAAACGGTCCATGGGGTTGCCGGCCAGCGGCCGGTACTACCGGGATGCGCGCCAAGGTCCATGGGGTTGCCGGCCAGCGGCCGGCACGACCGGAGGCGGTCAGAAGCGGTTGTCGCCGTCCAGCATCCGGCCCAGGCCGCCCAGTACCGAACCCTCGCCGCGGTTCTGGCCACCGCCCTGCGGCGCGGCCATCCACATGCGGCCGGCCAGGCGCGAGAACGGCAGCGACTGCAGCCAGACCTTGCCTGGGCCGGTCAGCGTGGCCAGGAACACGCCCTCGCCGCCGAACAGCATGCTCTTGATGCCCGCAACACGGCGCACGTCCATGTCCACGGTCGGGTGGTAGGCCACCACGCAGCCGGTATCCACGTCCAGGCGCTCGCCGGCAGCCAGCTCGCGTTCCACCACGCAGCCGCCGGCGTGGATGAACACCCAGCCGTCGCCTTCCAGCTTCTGCATGATGAAACCCTCACCACCGAACAGGCCGGTCATGATCTTGCGCTGGAACTGCACGCCGATCTGCACGCCGCGCGCACCGGCCAGGAAGCTGTCCTTCTGGCAGATCAGGCGGCCGCCGTGCTGGTCCAGTTTCATCGCCAGCACCGTGCCCGGGTAGGGCGCGGCGAAGGCGACCTTGCCCTTGCCGTGCCCGCTCTGCGTGTAGACGGTGGCGAACAGGCTCTCGCCGGTCAGCACGCGCTTGCCGGCGGCCATCACCTTGCCCATGAAGCCGCCGCCCTGGTCGCCGTTGGCGGCGCCGAACACCGTGTCCATCTGTACCGTGGCGTCCTTGAACATCAATGCGCCGGCCTCGGCGATGGCGCTCTCGCCGGGGTCGAGCTCGATCTCCACGAACTGCATTTCATGGCCGACGATGCGGAACTCGATGTCGTCGGCGCGGCCGCTGGCGCCGACGGGGACCGGCGGTGGGGTGTTGGGCATGCCCGGGGCCGCCGCCTGCAGCTCGGCCACCTCGGTGATCGGTGTCCACCCGCTCATGCCCTGGCACCAGGCCAGCGCGCGTGGATTGGCCTGCGCGTAGCGGCGCGCGGCCTCGTCATCAAGCGGGCCGATGCGCTCGGCCTGGGCGGAGGCATGGAAGTACCACTGGGTCATGGCGGCGGGTCCGTCGCGTTGGAAACCCCGAGTCTAGCGAGCGCCTGGGGGCGCCGGCGACGGGGCCATGAACGGCGGGCATTTGCGGCGTAGGTGCTGTATTGCAACAATTATCTGGTAGCGCCGTTTTACCACCCCTCCAAACACAGCCTACCGCCATGTCCCCGACCCGTACTTCCCGTGGCCGCCTTCCGGTCGCGCGCCCCCTCGTTGCCGCTCTTTCCGCCCTGCTGCCGCTGGTAGCAGCCGCTCAGGAAACCCCCGCCGCCAAGGATCCGGTTGCCCTCGATGCCCTGCAGGTGACCGCGCAGCGCCGCGTCGAGAACGCCAAGGACGTACCGGTCGCACTGAGCGCGATCCAGGGCGAGAAGCTGGATGTGCTCGGCTCGGCCGGCGATGACATCCGCTTCCTGGCCGCGCGCGTGCCCAGCCTCAACATCGAGTCGTCCTACGGCCGTGCCTTCCCGCGCTTCTACATCCGCGGCCTGGGCAACACCGATTTCGACCTCAATGCTTCGCAGCCGGTGTCGCTGGTGTATGACGACGTGGTGCAGGAAAGCCCGCTGCTGAAGGGCTTCCCGCTGTTCGACCTGGCCAACGTGGAAGTGCTGCGTGGCCCGCAGGGCACGCTGTTCGGCCGCAACACCCCGGCCGGCGTGGTCAAGTTCGATTCGGCGCGACCGTCGCAGGATGCCGACGGCTACGTGCGCGTGGGCTACGGCAGCTACAACAGCTGGAACGTGCAGGGCGCCTACGGCGGCCCGCTGACCGACCGCTGGTCGGCACGTGTCTCGGCGATCTACCAGCGCCGCGATGACTGGGTCGACAACACCCGCGCCGGTGCCCCCAACAGTGGCTTCGAAGGCTATGACGAAGCCGCCGGCCGCGTGCAGTTCCTGTACGAAGGCGACGACTTCGAAGCGCTGTTCAACCTGCACAAGCGCAAGCTCAACGGCACCGCGCGCCTGTTCCGCGCCAACATCATCCAGAAGGGCGGCAATTCGCTGGTCGAGAACTTCGACCGCGACAAGGTGGCCAACGACGGCGTCAACTTCTCCGACCTGGAAACCTGGGGCGGCAGCGCGCGCCTGCAGTGGAACCTCGGCTCGGTGACCCTGCACTCGATCACCGGCTACGAGACCGCCGAATCGCTCAACCGCGGTGACATCGACGGCGGCTACGGTGCGGCCTTCCTCGGTGCCGGCAACTACGGTCCGGGCCTGATTCCGTTCTCGTCGGAGTCGGCCGACGGCCTGCCGCACCACCGGCAGTGGACGCAGGAAGTGCGCATCGAGTCCAACGAATGGGGCCGCTTCGACTGGCAGGCCGGCGTCTTCTACTTCGATGAAGACGTGACCATCAACAACTTCAACTACGACTCGCTGACCCCGGGCAATCCACAGACCGGCCACGTGGTGCAGAACCAGCGCAACAAGGCGTGGGCGGTGTTCGCTTCGGGCGACTTCGATGTCACCGATCGCTTCAAGCTGCGCGCCGGCGTGCGCTACACCCAGGACAAGAAGGACTTCAGCGCCAGCGTGCTGCAGGCCGTTCCGTTCGGCACCCCGGTCAGCGGCCCGTACCTGGCCAACACCGACGTCAACGACGTCAGCTGGGATGTCAGCGGCGTCTACAAGCTGACCGACGACATCAACGCCTACGCCCGCGTGGCCAAGGGCTTCCGCGCACCGTCGATCCAGGGCCGCCTGGCCTTCGCGCCGGGCCTGTCGCAGGCCGACTCGGAGAAGGTCATCTCGTATGAAGCCGGCATCAAGGCCGACCTGTTCGAGCGCCGCGCGCGCGTGGGCCTGAGCGTGTTCCGCTACAACGTCGATGGTCAGCAGCTGATCGCGGTGGGTGGCAGCAACAACACCGCCACCCTGCTCAACGCCGACAAGACCATCGGCCAGGGCGTGGAACTGGACCTGGAAGCCTACCTGGCCGACAACGTCCTGCTGACCTTTGGCAGCAGCTACAACGACACCGAGATCAAGGACAAGGATCTGGCGGTGGCGATCTGCGGCGGTGGCTGCACCATCAACGACCCGACCACGGTGATCAACGGCCAGACCTATGCGCTGGTGAACGGCAACCCGCTGCCGCAGGCACCGAAGTGGATCCACAACGCGACCCTGCGCGTGGGCTTCCCGCTCAGCGATGGCAGCGAGCTGTACGCCTACACGGACTGGGCCTACCGCAGCGCGGTGAACTTCTTCATCTACGAGTCGCCGGAATTCCGCGGCCGTAGTTCGCTGGAAGGCGGCCTGCGCCTGGGCTACAACTGGGATTACGGCCAGTACGACGTGGCCGTGTTCGGCCGCAACCTGACCAACCAGACCCGCGTGGTCGGTGCGATCGACTTCAACAACCTGACCGGCTTCCTCAACGAGCCGCGTACCTGGGGCGTGGAGTTCACCGCGAAGTTCTGATGCGGTGGCTGCGTTGATGCAATGAAGAAGGGCCGGCGCAATGCCGGCCCTTCTTCCTTACGCCCCTTGGTAGTGCCGGCCGCTGGCCGGCAACGAGTGATCCGGCGCGCGCTTACAGCGCGCTCTGCGGGCGCACCTTCAGCACCGCGTTCTCGGTAGTGCAATCGCGGCTGGAGTGCAGGCCGGCCTTGCGTGCGGCGGCGATTTCCTTGCGTGCGGCCAGCAGGTCCTTGTTGAACGCAGCGTTGTCGTGCAGGCGGGCCACCGCGGCGGCGCCCATGAAGCGGCCTTCGAGGATGTCGCTCTGCCAGTGCACGTTGCAGACCAGGCGGCTCTCGCCGTAGTTGCGGCCACGGGCCTGGATGGCATCGGCGCGGTCCGGCGCGATCTCGGACAGGATCAGTGCCCAGGCCCAACCGATCGAGGTGTGGCCGGACGGGTAGGAACCGTTCTTGCGCAGGCCTTCCTCGTCCTTCGGCGAGCAGGTCGGTTCACCGTTGACCATGAACGGGCGCGGGCGCTGGTAGTGGTTCTTGGCCGCCTTGGTCGCCGCACTGGCGTCGATCCGGCTGCGCTCCAGCAGGCGATACAGCGCCGGGGTCTTCACCGCGTCGACGTCGATGTCGGCGGCGCAGGAGAAGTGGTTGGCGCCTTCGGGGAAGCCGAGCTCCGCATCGACGCCGGCCTGGGCGAAGCGCGGGCTGCCACGCAGCGCGCGGGCTTCACGGCTGACCTGCTCGTCCAGGGCGAGCGCGGCCGAACCGGCCACCGGTGGTGCCGGTACCAGGTCGAGGCTGGCCGGAACCGCGCTCTTGTCCAGATAGCCCACCGCCTTGGTGGTGATGTTGGCTTCGACGGCGGTCGGCTTGGTGGCGGTGGCGGCACAACCGGCCAGGGCCGCGACGACGGCAAGGCCGAGCAGCGGGCGGGCAGGGTGGGAAATCAGCGACATGGACAGGCTCCGGGAGAGAAAACAACGCGCCATGATCGCAGCCCCCATACGACACTGCAGTGGCCATCGGTCATACGGCCAGACCCGGCATGGTCATTGTCGCGATATGAAAAGCGTCATCGTTTGACGTCAGTCTCCTGATTCCGGGCGCAGCGCACGGACTTTCACGCCGCTGCACCGCGAGCATCGGCACAACGGCAAGCGCCAGGGCCGTCCAGTTCCAGCCGGGTCGGGGGGATCCGAAGACAGAGGGAGAGAAGCGATGCGCAGCACCGCAACAGGAAGTACCGTCCTGGCCCTGCTCCTCGGGCTTGCAACAGCGCCGGCGCAGGCCGCCGACGTGGTCGGCGTGGCCTTCGTGCATGGCACCGGCGCGCAGACCAACGCCACCCAGGACTACTGGCAGCCGGCGATCATCGACACCGTGCGCCAGGGCCTGCCGAACAGCAGCAACTACGTCGTCATCAACTGTGACTTCACCCAGTACATGTGGAAACCGGAAGCGGCCGGTTGCCTGGCCAACCAGCTGACCGGCTTCATCGACAGCCGTGGCATCACCCAGCTGGTGGTGATCACCCACTCCAACGGCGGCAACGTGATGCGCTGGATCCTGTCCAACCCGACCTACGACAGCCGCTATCCGAAGATCATCCGCACGGTGCGCAAGGTCAATGCACTGGCTCCGTCCTCGGCGGGCACGCCGCTGGCCGATGCGGTGCTCAACGGCAATACCTTCGAAACGTCGCTGGGCTGGCTGCTGGGCTACAAGAACGACGCGGTACGCCAGCAGCAGGTGGCGAGCATGGCCACCTACAACGCGCAGAACCTGTATGGCACGGCCGGTCGCCCGGCGCTGCCCAAGCCGTTCCGCGCGGTGGTCGGCAGCGACGTGGAATCGGCGGTGTGGGACAGCAACAGTTACTGCGGCGGCTATGCCGCCAACGTCGGCCTGGAGTTCACCCAGAACTGGTTGTCGTCCTGCTCCGATGGCTTCCTGGAGTGCAGCAGCCAGAAGGCCGCCGGCACCACCTGGTTCACCGACAAGGCGCGTACCCAGGGCGCAGAACCGCTCAGCCACAACCAGAGCCGCCGCGAGTGCTTCGGCCTCGGCACCCTGCTGCGCAACGACCTGACCCAGTGAGGGAGACGACCATGACGATTCAATCCACCCTGCTGGCCGGCGCCGTGCTGGCAGTACTGTCCCTTTCCGCAGTGCAGGCGGCGCAGCCGCTGCAGGCCGCCCGTGCTGGCGACCAGGTGCCCGCTGCGCTGGTTGCCGCGCCGTTGCCGGCCGATGACAGCGAACGCGCACCGCTGTCCTTCGCCTGGGCCTTGGACCCGGCGCAATCGCTGCAGGCGGCTACGCCGTATGCCTCGGTCAGCCGCAGCTACTGGCAGCAGGTCGATGGCGCGCAGCTGCAACGCGGCATCGATCTACCGCTGACGGCCGCCGATGCGGTGATCCAGCTGAGCCCGGCCGACGGTGCCCGTGCAGTGCCGGCCAACACACTGCAGGTGCGCGACCCGGCCGGCCGCAGCAGCGTGGCGCGCAGCGTCGACGCGCGCGCGCTGCAGCAGGCCGGCATGCCGGTGAGGGATGGCAGCAGCATGCTGCGTACCGGCGCAACCAGTGCGGCCGGTGCGTACACGCTGCAGAGCGCACAGGCACAGGGCCGCTACGTGGTGCAGGTACTGGAACCCAACAGCCCGCTGCGGCTGGAAGTGCAGGCCAACCAGGCGCAGGTGCTGGCCGGTGGCAACGTGCAGCTGCAGGCACGCCTGCTGGAAGACGGCGCCACCACCGCGCAGCTGGCATTGCGTCGTGGCGGCCTGGGCGGTGAAGCCCTGCTGGTCGCACCGGATGGCCGCAGCTGGCCGCAACGGTTGCTGCGCACCGCTGATGGCAGCCTGCGCGCGCAGGTGCGCATCCCGGCCGATGTCGGCACTGTGCAGGGCCTATGGGAACTGCAAGTGTTCGCCCAGGCCGATGGCGTGCTGCGCGATGGCAAGGTGGCCTTCGCGGTGGCGCGGCCGACCGCGCGCTTCAGTGGCCAGGCGGCACCGGACCCGGCCAGCCGCCAGGTGGCGCTGCCGCTGCAGGTGGCCGCCGCCGGTCGTTACGAGGCGCGTGGCACGTTGTATGCCACCGGCCGCGATGGCCAGCTGAAGCCAGTGGCGCAGGCGCACGCGGCCGCGTGGTTCGACGGTCCGGGCGCGGGCCAGCTGGTGCTGCCGTTCGACCAGGCCGCGTTGCCGGCTGGGTTCGGTGCGCCGTACGAGCTGCGCGACCTGCAGCTGCAGGATCAGAGCCGGATGGCACCGATCGAGTCACGCGCGCTGGCGTTGAGGTTCTGAGCAAGGCGGTGGCGGGCCGGAACATCCGGCCCGCCGCACCGGCATGGCGACGGAATGGCACCGCGACGGGAATGGCGTGACGGCGGGAATGACATCACGACGGGAATGACATCACGACGGGAATGACATCACGACGGGGTAGAGTCGGTCTCCCAGGCCTGTCGGTTTCCAGGCCCCTTGTTTCCGCCGAGGGCTCCGCCTCACCCCGCGTACGCGGTCAGCCGGCCTTCCTGCTCGCACACGGTGATCGCGCCACCGAACACCGCCGACAGCGGCGCGCTGCGCAGCAGTTCGGCGCGGGTGCCATCAGCCAGCACACGGCCGTCGCGCAGCAGCACCACGCGTTCGATCTCGGGAATGATCTCTTCGATGTGGTGGGTCACCAGCACCAGGGTGATGCCCTGCTGGGCGAGCACCCGCATGGTCGCCACCAGCTGTTCGCG
This sequence comes from Stenotrophomonas sp. YJH_SMC_120, assembly GCF_059368675.1. NCBI lineage: Bacteria > Pseudomonadati > Pseudomonadota > Gammaproteobacteria > Lysobacterales > Lysobacteraceae > Stenotrophomonas > Stenotrophomonas sp. YJH_SMC_120. The sequence continues at coordinate 167,631 of NZ_JCAFRY010000005.1, read as the reverse complement.
GGCGACCAGGTCCAGCCCGGTGGATGGCTCGTCCAGCAGCAGCGCCTGCGGCCGGTTGACCAGCGCGCGGGCGATCAGTACCCGGCGGGTTTCGCCCGCCGACAGCTCGGCATAGGCGCGTTCGCGCAGGGACAGGGCGCCGGTCATCGCCAGGGTCTCGCCGACGCGCGTGCGCATGTCGGCGGTCACTTCGCGGAAGGCCGGCACCACGTAGCTGGCGAAGAAGCCGGACAGCACCGCCTGTTCCACGGTCAGCCCGGGCATGTCGGCCAGGTTGCTGCTGAGGTCGCCGGTGACGATGCCCAGCTGCGAACGCAGCCGGTCCACCTGCCAGCGGTTCTGGCCCAGCACCTTCACCGCCACCGAGCCGTCTCCCTGTGCAAGGGGATACAGTTCGCGGGTGATCAGCTTGATGAAGGTCGACTTGCCGCAACCGTTGGGGCCGAGCAGGGCGGTGTGCTGGCCCTGCGCAATGCGCAGGCTGAGCCCGTGCAGCACCTTCACCTGGCCGCGCACCACGGTGGCGCGGTCCAGTTCGATCAAGGGGGGCAGCTCCGCCAGGGGCGGGGCGGCGGTCATGGTGCTGGCGCGTGGATCAAGGCTCGACAACTCAGGTCCCCAACTGTGAACGGTGCCACGGATGACGGTGGCAATCACCGCCGCAGGGATGCAGTTTGCAACGCAAGCGCCCATGATGTCTGCCATCCCCGCGTCGATACGGAGAGCCGCCATGCCCGATGCCCTGATGTCCCTGTTGACCGGTGGTGTGCTCGGCCTCGGCTGGTGGGCCATGCTGGGCGTGCTGCTGGTCTTCACCCAGATCACCATCTTCTCGGTGACCCTGTACCTGCACCGCAGCCAGGCCCATCGCGGCGTCGATTTCCACCCGGCGCTGGCCCACGTGTTCCGTTTCTGGCTCTGGCTGACCACGTCGATGATCACCCGCGAGTGGGTGGCCATCCACCGCAAGCACCACGCCAAGGTGGAGACCGAGGACGACCCGCACAGCCCGGTCACCCGCGGCATCGGCAAGGTGTTCTGGCACGGCGTGGAGCTGTACCGGGAGGCACGCGGCATGCGCGCGGACATCGATCAGTACGGGCGCGGTACCCCGGATGATGTGATCGAGCGCCACCTGTATACCCCGCACGCCACGCTCGGCCCGGTGCTGCTGCTGGCGATCAACAGCGTGCTGTTCGGCCTGCCCGGCGTGGCCCTATGGGCGATCCAGATGGCGTGGATCCCGTTCTGGGCGGCCGGCGTGGTCAATGGCCTGGGCCACTGGTGGGGCTACCGCAACTACGAATCGGCCGATACCTCCACCAATCTCACGCCGTGGGGGTTCTGGATCGGTGGCGAGGAGCTGCACAACAATCACCATGCCTTCCCCAGCTCGGCGCGCTTCGCGATGCGGCGCTGGGAATTCGACATCGGCTGGAGTGCGATCCGCCTGCTGCAGGCGCTGCGCCTGGCCAAGGTGCTTCGCGTTGCACCGGCCATGGACGTACGCCCGAACATCGCCGTGCCCGATGCCGAAACCCTGAAGGCGCTGCTCTCGCACCGCTTCCAGGCGATGACCGACTACCAGCGCAACGTGTTCATGCCGGCCCTGCGCGAGGAAGCCGCCCACGCTGGCGCCAAGCTGCGGCGCCTGCTGCCGCGCCGGCTGCGCCGTGGCCTGGTCAACGACGGTCGCTGGCTGAAGCCGGACAGTCGCGCCCAGCTCAGCGCATGGGTGGCACAGCGCCCGCGCATCCACACCCTGGTCGAGTACCGCGCGCGGTTGGCGGCGCTGCTCGAGGCCCGCGGCCACGATGCCGCCGAGCGCCTGCACCAGCTGCAGGCCTGGTGCCGCGAGGCCGAGGAAAGCGGAATCGCGGCGCTGCAGGCCTACGCTGCGCGATTGAAGGGCTACAGCCTGGTGGGCGCGTGAGGGCAGGGTATGGGCTTGTGTTGGCCGCGCTGCTGCCAGGCGCGGCGCTGGCCCAGGTCACCGATACCGCCAGCTACCTGCAGCGGATGGACAGCGATGGCGACGGCAAGGTCAGCGAAGCCGAGTACGTGCAGTGGATGCTGTATGCCTTCGACCGCATGGACCGCAATGGTGATGGCGTGCTGAGCGCTGACGAGCTGCCCGGCGGCGAGGGCAGGGCGATCCGCCGCGAGAAGCAGCGGCAGGTGATCGTGCAGCGCTTCCATAAGCAGGATGCCAACGGCGATGGCTACCTGGATGCGCGAGAGCTGGCGGCGCCGCCACGCTGAGCGGGCGTAGAATCGGTTCATGCCTGAACTGCCCGAAGTCGAAACCACCCGCCGCGGCCTGGCGCCGCACCTGCAGGGGCGCCGCGTGCATGGCGTGATCCTGCGCCGCGCCGACCTGCGCTGGCCGATTCCGCCGGAAGTGGCCGAGCTGCTGCCGGGGCAGCGCATCGAGGACATCCGCCGTCGCGCCAAGTACCTGCTGCTGGACACCGCCATCGGCAGCGCCGTGCTGCACCTGGGCATGTCCGGCAGCCTGCGTGTGCTGCCCGGCGATACCCCGCTGCGCGCGCACGACCATGTGGATATCAGCCTGGACAACGGCCGCCTGTTGCGCTTCAACGACCCGCGCCGCTTCGGCAGCCTGCTGTGGCAGCCGGCCGGCGAAGTCCACCCGCTGCTGCAGGGGCTAGGCCCGGAGCCGCTGGACGATGCCTTCGACGGGGACTACCTGTTCGCCCGCAGCCGTGGCCGCAGCGCGCCGGTGAAGACCTTCCTGATGGACCAGGCGGTGGTGGTGGGCGTGGGCAACATCTACGCCGCCGAGAGCCTGTTCAAGGCCGGCATCAGTCCGCTGCGCGAGGCCGGGAAAATCTCGCGCGAGCGCTACCAGCGGCTGGCCGATGCGGTGAAGGAGATCCTCGGCTACGCCATCACCCGTGGTGGCACCACCCTGCGTGACTTCATCAGCCCCGATGGCGCGCCGGGTTACTTCGAGCAGGAACTGCTGGTGTACGGCCGTGACGGGCTGCCCTGCCCGAACTGTGGCCGCGCGCTGAAGCACGCCACCATCGGCCAGCGCGCCAGCGTCTGGTGCAGCCACTGCCAGCGCTGAGGCGGGCGGCCAGCGGCAGCTGAACGGGCAGGGCACGTCTCCGCTGCCCGTTAACGTTTGTCTGCCTATGATGGCCGACCTTCCTTCTGTGCCTGACGCGCCTGCATGCAACGACGCGACTTCATCCGCAATGCCTCCCTCGCCCTGGCTGCATTCGGCCTGCCGTCCCTGCCCGCGTGCGCGGCCAGCAGGAGCGGCCAGATGGGCCTGCGCCGCCTCGGCCAACCGCAGCCGTTCGACTTCGCCACCCTGAAGGGCCAGGCGCGCGCGCTGGCACAGGCGCCCTACAAGAGCCACAAGCGGGTGCTGCCGGGCCGCCTGGAAGGGCTGGACTGGGACCAGTACCAGTCGATCGGTTACCGCCAGGACCATGCGCTGTGGGCCGACCAGCCGGGCAAGTTCCAGGCCAAGTTCTTCCACCTGGGCCTGTACTTCCATTCGCCGGTGCGCATGTTCGACGTGGTCGACGGCAAGGCGCAGGAGCTGGCCTATGACGGCGCGGCCTTCAACTACGGCAAGAGCGGCATCAAGGACGGCGAGCTGCCGGCCGATCTCGGCTTCGCCGGTTTCCGCCTGAACACCCGCAAGGACACCGATCGCGATTTCGCCGCCTTCCTCGGCGCCAGCTACTTCCGTGCGGTCGGCAAGGAAGGCCAGTACGGCCAGTCCGCGCGTGGCCTGGCAATCGATACCGGCATGGGCAAGCCGGAGGAATTCCCGGACTTCATCGCCTATTACCTGGAACAACCCTCGGCTGATTCGGACACGATCGTGGTCTACGGCCTGCTGGATTCGCCCAGCGTGGCCGGCGCCTATCGCTTCGCGATCACCAATGGCGACGTGCTGCTGATGGACATCGACAGCGCGCTGTACCCGCGCAAGGCGATCGAGCGGTTGGGCATCGCCCCGTGCACCAGCATGTACCAGGTGGGTGAGAACGACCGCCGCATGGCCTGGGACTGGCGCCCGGAGATCCACGACACCGATGGCCTGTCGCTGTGGACCGGTGCCGGCGAGTGGATCTGGCGGCCGCTGCTGAATCCGCGCAACCTGCGCTTCAACATGTTCGTCGACCGCAACCCGCGTGGTTTCGGCCTGCTGCAGCGCGACCGCAACTTCGACCATTACCAGGACGACGGCGTGTTCTACGAGAAGCGCCCGTGCCTGTGGGTGGAGCCGAAGGGCGAGTGGGGCGAGGGCTCGGTGCAGCTGGTGGAGATCCCCACCGTGGACGAAACCTTCGACAACATCGTGGCGTTCTGGAACCCCAAGGAAAAACCGCAGCCGGGCCAGGAACTGCTGGTTGGCTACCGCCTGTACTGGGGTGCCGAACCACCGGCACGGCCGCCGCTGGCGCACTGCGTGGCCAGCCGCACCGGCCTGGGTGGCGTGGTCGGCAAGAAGCGCGAGTACTTCAGCTGGCGCTTCGCGGTGGACTTCGAAGGTGGCGAGCTGGCCAGGCTGATCGACAAGGGCGAGGTCGAGGCGGTGGTGGAATCCAGCCGCGGCCGGGTCGAGATCGTGTCGGCGCGCCCGCTGCGCGAGATCAACGGCTACCGCGCGATGTTCGACCTGGTGCCGCCGGAGGGCAGTACCGAGCAGATCGACATCCGCCTGTTCCTGCGCAGTGGCGGCAAGACCCTGACCGAGACCTGGCTGTACCAGTACACCCCGCCGCCGGCGGGTGCGCCGGAGCGCACGCTGTACTGAGAGGGGTGTTGGGTTTGCAGGGCTTGCAGCCCTGCACCTGCCGAGACCAAAGCAACAGCAACAGCCGAAGCAGAAGCTGGTTTTCTGTGGGTAGTCGGGGTGGGTCCGGTGGCGGGAGACGCCGTAAACCCGTCCATGGGGGCTTGGCCGCGGCATCCATGCCGCGGACACTCCCGCCACCGGACCCACCCCGCCTTCGACAGACCTCCGCGATCTGTCGGAGCACGGGGTCGGATCCCGTTGCTGCGCAACGGGCTCTGACCCCAGATGAATTTCGATAGATGAATTTCGATATCTGACAGATGTGCCGACCAACGGTCGGCACCCACCAACAGCCGCGGGGATCTGTCAGAGGTGGGGCGGTGTGGGTGGGCAGGACCGTTGGCGCCATGGATGGCGCCATCGAGCCCCCAGGGACGGGTTTACGGCGTGTCCTGCCCACCCACACCGGCCCGCCATCACACGCAATGCTAGCTCTTGCTGTTGCTGTTGCCGGCCAGCGGCCGGCACTACCGCGGGTGCAGGGCTGCAAGCCCTGCAAAAGAACACCCTTTACAGCGGCAGGGGCGCCTGCGCCGGATCGATCCGCCCTTCACCGCGGGTGATCTTTTTGAACTCGGCACGGCTGACCGACACGTAGCGGTCGTTGCCACCGATCTCCACCTGCGGGCCGTCCTGCACCGCGTGCCCATGTTCGTCCACGCGTACCGTCATCGTTGCCTTCTTGCCGCTGTGGCAGATGGTCTTGATCTCCTGCATCTCGTCGGCCCAGGCCAGCAGGTACTGGCTGCCCTCGAACAGCTCGCCGCGGAAATCGGTGCGCAGGCCGTAGCACAGCACCGGAATGCGCAGCTGGTCGACCACCTCGCTGAGCTGCCAGACCTGGGCGCGCGTGAGGAACTGCGCTTCATCCACCAGCACGCAGCCCATCGGGCCGTTGGCGGCCAGGTCCTGTTCGACCCAGTGCTGCAGGTCGGTGTCACGGTCGAAGGCCATGCCGTCCGCACGCAGGCCGATACGCGAGGCCACCACGCCGGCGCCGGCACGATCATCCAGGCGCGGAGTCAGGATCGCCACCCGCATGCCGCGTTCGCGGTAGTTGTGCGCGCTCTGCAGCAGGGTCGTGGTCTTGCCGGCGTTCATCGCCGAATAGTAGAAATAGAGCTTGGCCATCGGCCAATTCTAGTCGTCCACCGCCTCGTCGTCGCGGACCGTGTCCGGCCGTCCTATCTCGACGCTGGGGGTCCGCGCGGGGCGCCAGTAGTTGTCCTGCAGGCACCAGTAGTCGGCGGCGCGCCAGTAGTCGTTGTCGTAGACGATGCTGCCCGGCGTCACGATGCCCTGCTCGTTGCCGCGGCGCTGGACGACGATCAGGCCGGAGCTCACGTACCCGAGGCGGCTGCCGGTGATCTGCTGGCGGCCGTCCCTGAGGGCGCGCTCCATGCGAGGCTTGGCTGCGCGGTCGCCGTAGTCGGCATAGACCTGCTGGCCGCGCTCGATCGCCCGTGCCTGCTGCAGTGCGTCCAGGCGTGCCCAGTAGTGCTCCCGCAGCACCAGGAAGTCGTGATACATGCGCTCGGCGGCCAGGTCCATCCAGATGTAGGCCATCACCGGATCGGCCCGGGTACCGACGCCCTCCTGGTACAGCCGCGCCACCATGGCCTGGGAGAACTTGTCGGCGTAGCGCGCCGAACGCTTGTAGTAGTCCAGCGCCCTGGCGGGCTGTCTGTCCCGTTCGGCCCGCTGGGCCATGCTGCGCCAGAACAGGTCCGGATGGGCATCGAAGAAGCCTCCGGTCAGGACGGTAGGCGGGATCTGCCGCGGGGCCTCCACCGGGCATTCCCTGGCGGTCACGGCAGCGGCCATCGACAGGCCCAGCAGCAGGCAGAAGCGTGGAGCGTGCTTCGCTTTCATACTTGATCGCCCTCCTGGCAATGACCATGAAATACGAACGTCAGCGCCCCGCGCCTTCCACAGGGCTGAGTGGGCCGACCTCGACGCTGCGGCCGCCGAACTCCTGTTCCCAGATGCGGTCCTGCATGCACCAGTACGCTGCAGGGTCCCAGTACGCATCCCGATAATAGTCATCGCCGCGGGTCGGCCAGCCGGCTTCCGGGCCGTCGGACAGTTCCACCTGCAGCATCGAGCTGACCCAGCCGGTGCGGCTGCCGGTCATGCCGCTGCGGTCCACGCGCATGGCAGCCTCCATGCGCGGCTTGGCCGTGGCATCGCCGTAGGCCGCATACAGCGCCGGCCCTTCGGCGAGCACCCGTTGCCGTTGCGCGGCATCCAGGCGGTTCCAGTAGCGCTCGCGCTCCAGCAGCAGGTCGCGGTAGCCGCGTTCGGCGGCCAGGTCCATCCAGATGTAGGCCAGCACCGGATCAGGGGCGGTACCCGTGCCTTCCTGGTACATGCGCGCGACCAGCGACTGCGACAGCTTGTCGGCGTGCGCGGCCGCCCGCTTGAAACGCACCAGCGCATGATCGGGCCGGCCTTGGCGCCACGACTGCAGGCCCAGCTCGCGCCAGTGCAGGTCAGGATGAGCCTGCAGGAAGCCCGGGGTCATCAGCGCCGACCGCAACGATGCGCGAGCATCGGGCGCGCAGTACGCACTGCGGGCAGCCAACGGCGCCAGCAGCAACAGCAGGGTGCCCAGCAGGGCGGCAGGGGCGGTCGGGCGCATGCACCTGGCTCCAGTGCTCCGGTGGCGAATCAATAGCTTAGGAACGGTGTGCATGCAAGTCAGGTCCGCCCGCTGCGGCCCCGCTACAATCCCATTCCCATGCACGGTCTCAATCCCCCCCAAGCCGCCGCCGTCCTGCACATCGAAGGTCCGTTGCTGGTGCTCGCCGGCGCGGGCAGCGGCAAGACGCGCGTGATCGTGGAAAAGATCGCCCACCTGATCGGCAGCGGTCGCTACCCGGCACGCCGCATCGCAGCGATCACCTTCACCAACAAGTCGGCCAAGGAAATGCGCGAGCGTGTGGCCAAGCGCCTGCGCGAGCAGGACGCCGACGAGGTGACCATCTGCACCTTCCATGCGCTGGGCCTGAAGTTCCTGCAGATCGAACACGCGGCCGTGGGCCTGAAGCGTGGCTTCTCGGTCTTCGATGCCGATGATGCCGCTGCGCAGATCAAGGACCTGATGTACGGGGCCAAGCCCGACGACATCGAGGACATGAAGAACCTGGTGTCGCGCGCCAAGAACGCCGGCCTGTCGCCCGAGCAGGCGATGGCCGCCGCGCGCAGCAACCGCGAGAAGGAAGCGGCCAGCGTCTACGAGCGCTACCAGCTGCGCCTGACGGCGTTCAATGCGGTGGACTTCGATGACCTGATCCGTTTGCCGGTGCAGATCCTGGAGGAAAATCCGGAGATCGCGCTGGCGTGGCGCGAGCGCATCGGCTACCTGCTGGTGGACGAATGCCAGGATACCAACGACGCGCAGTACCGGCTGCTCAAGCAGCTGGCCGGCGACAAGGGCAACTTCACCTGCGTGGGTGACGATGACCAGTCGATCTACGCCTGGCGCGGTGCCAACCCGGAAAACCTGCAGCAGATGGGGCGCGACTATCCCACGCTGGAGATCATCAAGCTGGAGCAGAACTACCGCTGCTCCAACCGCGTGCTGCGCGCCGCCAATGCGCTGATCGCCAACAACCCGCACGAGCACCTGAAGAAGCTGTGGAGCGACCAGGCCGACGGCGAGCGCATCCGCGTGTGGGAGTGCCGCAACAGCGAGCACGAGGCGGAAAAGGTCGCGGCCGAGATCGCCTTCGTGGCGCAGTCGCGCAACGTGCCATGGAGTGATTTCTGCATCCTGTTCCGCGGCAACTTCCAGTCGCGCCCGCTGGAAAAGGCGATGCAGCTGCTGCGCATTCCCTACCACCTGACCGGCGGCACCATGTTCCTGGAGCGCCAGGAAGTGAAGGACACGCTGGCCTGGCTGCGGTTGCTGGTGAACCCGGACGACGACACCGCGTTCATGCGTGCGGTGCAGTCGCCCAAGCGCGACGTCGGTGCCGGCACGCTGGCCAGGCTGGCCGAGCTGGCGCAGGAAAAGGACATGCCGATGGCACAGGCTGCCGAGGCGATCGGCGCCCTGCAGCAGCTACCGCCGCGCGCCGCCAACAGCCTGGCCCGCTTCACCGACATCCTGCGCGACCTGCGCGCGCAGATGCGTCAGGTCACCTCGGGCGACATGATCCGCAAGGTCGCCAAGGAATCGGGCCTGCTCAGCGAACTGCGCCAGCAGGCCAAGGAAGAGGCCAGCTACCAGCGCCGCGCCAACAACATCGAGGAACTGGCGCAGTGGTTCGAGGGCGGCCCGCGCGGCGCCACTGCCGCTGACCTGGCCGGCCAGCTGGCGCTGCTGTCACGCAGCGACAAGGACGAGGGTGGCAACCAGGTGCGCATGATGACCATGCACGCCTCCAAGGGCCTGGAATTCCCGTACGTGTTCATCGTTGGCTGCGAGGATGGCGTGCTGCCCCACCAGGTCAGCCTGGACGAGGGCAACCTGCAGGAAGAGCGGCGGCTGCTGTACGTGGGCATCACCCGCGCCAAGATCCAGCTGTGGATGAGTTACAGCAAGCTGACGCGCAAGTTCGGTGAGCATGTGCGGCTGAAGCCGAGCCGGTTCTTCGATGAGATCCCGGCCGAGGAGATCCAGCGTGATGGCGCTGATCCGGTGGCCGATGCGGCGCGCAAGAAGGAACGGGCGAGTGCGGGGTTGGCGGCGATCGAGGCGTTGTTCGACTGATCGGCGAACGGCGCAGCCCCTCGTGGTTGGCGCCGTTCGCAATGCATTCGTGGGGGCCGGGCGGGGGGGCCGGTCGGGACACGCCGTAAACCCATCCATGGGGGCTCGGCCGCGGCTTGCTCGTGTGCGCTGTCCTGCGCACACGGCAAGACCGGGGTTGGGCGTCCTGCCCAACCCGCCCGAGGCATGCCTCGGGCCCATGCCGCGGACGGTCCCGCCCAGCCCACCCGGCCGGCCTCTGACAGTTTCCGTGCGCGCCAGCCACGGAAAAGAAAAAGAAAATCAAAAGCAGCAGCCGGGCTTGAGGCAGAATCGGGGTTTCGGCTGGAGGTCCACCTGTGCAACCGATCGAGAGTGAACGCCTGCGCCTGCGTGCGATCGAGCCTGATCGCGATGCGGCGCCGATGCTGGCGCTGTTGAATGATCCGGGCTTCGTGCGCTTCATTGGCGACCGCAATGTGCGCAGTGAGGAGCAGGCGCGGGACTACATCGCGCTGCGTGTGCTGCACAGCTATGCGTTGAATGGCTTTGGCATGTATGCCATCGAGCGGTTGTCCGATGGTGCCTGGCTGGGCAATGCCGGACTGGTACGGCGTGATGGGCTGCCGGGTCCGGACATCGGCTATGCGGTGCTGTCGGAATTCGCCGGGCAGGGCTATGCCGGTGAGGCGGCGCGGGCGGTGTTCGCGCATGCGCGCGCTGGGCTGGGCCTGCACGATCTGTATGGCATCACCGATCTGGACAACGTGGTGTCCGGGAAGATCCTGCTGGGGTTGGGCATGCAGGAGCGCGGGGTGATCCAGCTGCCGGGCGTGGACAGCCCGAGCAGGTTGTATGCCGCGCCGGGTGCGGCGCAGGTCTGACCCCTGATGTTGGTAGGTGCCGACCGTTGGTCGGCACGATTCAGATGCAGCGCCGACCACGGTCGGCACCCACCCCCTCAGCCGCGCAGTTCGGCCAGCTGCGCCTGCAGCTCGGCCACGGCCGCTTCCAGCTGGGCCACGCGCTCGGCCAGGCCCGGGTCGGCTGCATCGCTGCTGCCGCCGCCGCCGCTGCTGGCGTACCTGGCCGCCAGCGCCGCACCGTCCACTTCACCGCACAGCAGGTGCATGTAGCGGTCTTCGCGCTGGCCGCTGGCACGCGGCAGCACCACCAGCAGCGCGCGCTGCTGCAGGCGCTCGATGGCGTGGCGGGCTTCATCGGCGTCGGCGAAGCGGTGCAGGCGCTCGCTGCGCGTGATCAGTTCGCCCAGCGTCTGCGGCCCACGCAGCAGCAGCAGCGCCAGCAGCACGGTCTGCTGCCGGGTCAGGTCCAGTGCGGCCTGCAGGCGGTGCTCGTAGCGGTCCGCGCGCGAGGAGAAGTGCTGGCGGGCCAGGCCCAACGCCTCCAGCTGGCGCAGCGCGTGCTGCACGCTGCCGGCATCGATGTTCATCACCGGCTCGCGGGCAGTCTTCTGGTTGGCAGCCGACTGGGCGGCATTGACCGTCAGTGGATAGGTGTCCGGCGTGGTCGCCTCCTTTTCCACCAGGCAGCCCAGCAGGCGGGCCTGCACGGCGTCGAGCAGGGGGACGTCGGGGGTCTGGACGGAATCGGTCATGGCGGCCTCCGGAAGGGCAACGGGTCAACCGCCAAGCATAGCCGTCCCGGGGCCGCCTTTGCCGGTAAAATGCGCCGGTATATCTGATTGCCGGTGAATCCATGCGTCGTCCCGTTTCCCTGTCCCTGACCCTGCTCGCCACTGCGGCGCTGGGCCTGTCCGCCTGCAAGCGCGTGGATGCGCCTGCTGCCGAAGCCGTTGCCCCGGAGGCCCCGGCCGCCGCTGCCAAGGCTGATGGCGCGCTTGATGCAACCGCCAACGACAATCTCAACGCCGTGCTGTGGATGCAGCGCGCGCAGGAGTACAAGGCAATCACCGAGCAGACCTACCGTGCCGCCGCCGACCACCTGGACGCCGCGCTGAAGGAAGCGCACTGGGATGCGCTGGTGCCGGAGGAACGCGGCAACGAGGCCAAGGGCCTGAAGCCGGCCGTGGTGCTGGACGTGGATGAGACCGTGCTGGACAACTCGCCCTACCAGGCGCGCCTGGTGCGCGACGGCAAGGAATACGACGAGCTGAGCTGGGACCAGTGGGTGGCCGAAAAGAAGGCCAAGGCCATTCCGGGCGTGGTCGATTTCGCCAAGGCCGCCAACGCCAAGGGCGTAACCCTGCTGTACATCTCCAACCGCGCCGTGCACCTGAAGGACGCGACCCTGGCCAACCTGCGCGAGCAGGGCCTGCCGGTGGCCGATGACAGCGTGTTCCTGGGCCTGGGCACCGTGGTCGAAGGCTGCGAGCAGGCCGGCAGCGAGAAGAACTGCCGCCGCCGCCTGGCCGGGCAGAAGTACCGCGTGCTGATGCAGTTCGGCGACCAGCTGGGCGACTTCGTGGAAGTGACCGCCAACACCAACGAAGGCCGTGACGCCCTGCTGCAGCAGTACCACGACTGGTTCGGCGAGCGCTGGTGGATGCTGCCGAACCCGACCTACGGCGGTTTCGAGCCGGCGCAGTTCAACAATGACTACAGCCAGTCGCGCCAGGCCCGCCACGACGCCAAGCGCGCTGCCCTGGACTACGCGCCGTGAGCCGCGCGCCGCTGCCGCTGCGCGATGACGAGCGCCTGATCTTCGCGCTGGACGTGCCTGATCGCGCGCAGGCGCTGGAGTGGGTCGACCGCCTCGGCGACAGCGTGGCGTTCTACAAGATCGGCATGGAACTGCTGGCGTCGGGCGAGTACTTCCAGGTGCTGGACGAGCTGGCCCGCCGCGACAAGCGCGTGTTCGTTGACCTGAAGTTCTTCGATATCCCGGCCACTGCCGCGGCGGTGATCAGGCGCCTGTCGCAGTGGCCGGTCAGCTACGCCACCATCCACGGCTGGCACCCGGCGATGATGGAAGCCTGCGCCGCCGCCAACAGCAGCGACATGCGCCTGCTGGCGGTGACCGTGCTGACCTCGATGGGCCGCCCGGACCTGGCGCAGATGGGCATCGACCGTGAACCGGTGGACGTAGTGGTCGAACGCGCGCTGGCCGCGCAGGCGGCCGGTATCGATGGCGTGATCGCCTCGGGCCAGGAAGCCGGCCCGATCCGCGCCGCTACCGGCGCCGGATTCTCGATCGTCTGCCCGGGCATCCGCCCCGGTGGCCCGGTCGGCGATGACCAGAAGCGTACCGTTGGCGTGGCCCAGGCCTTTGCCGATGGCGCCGATGCCATCGTGGTTGGCCGTCCGATCCGCCTGGCCACCGATCCGCAGGCCGCGGCGCGGGCCATCCAGCAGGAAATCGCGTCGGCGCTGGCTGCGCGCTGAGATTCCGTTGCGCAGGCTGCAGGCCCGAACGCCATCCCGACCCGCGCGGGATGGCGTTTCTGCATCCGTCCAGCAAGCGGTTGTGCCCGAATCGCCGCAAAACCTGCCGTAGATTTCATTGCTTTTACGCCCATCATCAGGTGGATCAATAAAATCAATGATTTATACGACGATAGGTGAAGTGTTGCCTTAACTTGAGCGGCAGCGTAGGATCGCCGCCATCCGGTCCTCGGACCGGACATGTGCCACAACACTGTCCACCGGCCCTGCGTCGGTTTGAAGAGCCTGTGATCCCCGTGATCCCGGCTCTTTTTTTATTCCCATCAGTGACTTGCACAAGCAACAGCGGAAACCGTGACGTCCCGGCTTGCCGCTGTCACGTCACAGGCCGCAAGATGCGGACCGGTCCGGGGAGTCCGAGTGCATGAGCGTGGCAGTGCGAGGAAGGTCTGCGCGTGGATGGGGGCTGGCAGCCATGCTGCTGCTGGCCGTGGCGGCGTGTCGTGAATCGGCCCAGGACCCGGCCAAGCCGGCGGCCGAGCCGGTCGCGGCGGTGCAAGCCATGGCGCTGCGCCTGGCCGAGGACGATCTGGTCGGCTACGCAAAGCTGTCGGTGCCGCCCAGTCAGTACCAGCGCCTGCAACAGGCCTGGACCGAAGGCCACAGCCAATGGCCGCTGACCGAACTGCCGCTGGGTGACCAGCTGCTGCCGATGCTGGCCGCACTGCGCAGGCCCAATGCCAGCGCCGAACTGCAGCGCAGCTTCGATCGCCAGCTGGCCGGACAGGCCGGCGCCGTTCGCCAGGCCGCACAATCGATGGGCAACTTCGGTGTGCAGTACCTGCGCCACCAGAAGGGCTATACGCCTGGCCAACAGGCGCATTACATCGCCCTGGTCGAAACCCTGGCCAGCTGGGCGCAGGGTGCCCCGATCAGTGACCGGGCCCGCGCACGCAGCACCATCGCCGCGCTGGTCGGCGCCGCCAACAAGGTCGGTTTCGACGACGAAGCCGGCCTGCAGGCCGCGGGCATGGAAGGCAGCCTGGCGCAGCTGGCGCCGTTCATCCACACCCTCAAGGCGGTGCTGGGCAGCTACGGGCTGGGCGTGGACGACGCGTTGCGCAGCGTGCGCGGCGAACTGCTGTCGGTGGAAGGTGACAACGCCCTGGTACGCCTGCGCTACGACCTCGCCGGTCGCGAGATGAGCCTGCAGCTGCCGCTGAGCCGCCGCGAAGGCCATTGGTACCTGACCCGCACCCTGGCCGATACCGACGCCCTGCTGCGCAAGGCCGATGCGGCCCGCGCCGCTGCGTCGCCGTCACCGGCTGAAGCCCCCGCCGAGGGTGGGGAAGCGGCAACGCCGCCGCCTAAGCCATAATGGCGCCGATGTCGAAACAGAACCCGCTGCCGTTCCCCGGCGAAGAATCCCAGTCGACGCCCGCCGATACGGTGCCGGCGTCCCCCTCGACCGGTACCGGCCCGAACCCGGTACCGCCGCCCGCGCACGCGCGTCCGGCCGGCCGACGCCCACTGTGGGCACGGTTGCTGGGCCGCCTGGTCGAGCCGTGGCTGTCGCTGAAGATCGAGCCGGAAGACCCGGGCCAGTACAACGATGGCCGCCCGGTCATGTACGTGCTGGAAGACTACGGCCTGTCCAACGCGCTGATCCTGGACAAGGCCTGCCGCCAGGCCGGCCTGCCGTCGCCGCTGGTGCCGCTGGCCGGTGACCCGACCGGCCGCAAGCGCGCCTACCTGGCGCTGTCGCGGCGCAGCTCCAGCAATTCGCTGATCCCCGAGCAGCGCGGTGCCAAGACCCATTCCGACTCGCTGGCCAAGGTCCTGCAGGCACATCGCGTGCGCGATGACCTGGACGTGCACCTGGTGCCGGTGTCGATCTTCGTCGGCCGCGCGCCGGACAAGCAGAGCGGCTGGTTCGCGGTGCTGTTCTCGGAAAACTGGGCGCTGGTCGGCCGCTTCCGCCGCCTGCTGGCGGTGCTGCTCAATGGCCGCAGCACCATCGTCCGCTTCGCGCCGCCGATCTCGCTGCGTTCCATCATCGACGAAGGCCTGGAGCCGGAACGCACGGTACGCAAGCTGCAGCGCGTGCTGCGCACCCATTTCCGCCGCATCCGTGAATCGGTGATCGGCCCCGACCTGTCGACCCGTCGCCTGCTGGTGGACCAGGTGCTGGCCGCCGAACCGGTGCGCGAAGCGATCGCCGCGCAGGCCAAGCGCGACAATTCGAAGACGGCCGATGCCTGGAAGAAGGCACACGCCTACGCCTGGGAAATCGCCGCGGACTATTCCAGCCCGGTGGTGCGCTCGGCCAGCTTCATGCTCAGCCACGTGTGGAACCGCATCTATGCGGGCGTGCTGGTGCACCATCTGGACAAGTTCAAGGCCGCCGCGCCGGGCCACGAAGTGGTCTACGTGCCCAGCCACCGCAGCCACATGGACTACCTGCTGCTGTCCTACCTGCTGTACGACCGTGGCATCGTGCCGCCGCACATCGTGGCGGGCATCAACCTGAACCTGCCGGTGGTCGGTACCCTGCTGCGGAAGGGCGGTGCGTTCTTCATCCGCCGCTCGATCCGTGGCAACGCGCTGTACTCGGCCGTGCTCAGTGAGTACGTCGCGCAGCTGGTGGCTGGCGGCTACTCGCTGGAGTACTTCGTCGAAGGCGGCCGCTCGCGTACCGGCCGACTGCTGCAGCCCAAGGGCGGCATGATCTCGATGACGCTGCGTGCGTTCCTGCGCCAGCCGCGCAAGCCGGTGCTGTTCCAGCCCATCTACATCGGCTACGAGAAGCTGATGGAAGGCGGCAGCTACCTGGACGAACTGTCCGGCCGGCCGAAGGAAAAGGAATCGATCTGGTCGCTGCTGTGGGGCATCCCCAAGGTGCTCAAGCAGAACTACGGCCAGGTGGTGGTGAACTTCGGCGAACCGATCGCACTGAACGACGTACTGGCCGAGAAGGCGCCGGAGTGGAAGGGCGAGGCGGTCTCCGAGGACGAGAAACCGGCGTGGCTGTCGACCACGGTGGACACGCTGGCCGAACGCATCCAGGTGCGCATCAACGGCGCCGCCGACGTCAATCCGATCAACCTGCTGGCGCTGGCGCTGCTGTCCACGCCGAAGCACGCGATGGGCGAGGCCGACCTGATCGCGCAGATCGAGCTGTGCAAGACGCTGCTGGTCGAGATGCCGTATTCGGACCGGGTGACGGTGACCCCGCACTCGCCGGAGCGGATCATCGCCCACGCCGAGGAAATCAACGTTCTCACCCGCATCAAGCACCCGCTGGGCGACGTGCTCAGCGTCAGCGGCGATACCGCGGTGCTGCTCAGCTACTTCCGCAACAACGTGCTGCACCTGTTCACCGCCTCGTCGTGGGTGGCCTGCTGCTTCCAGAACAACCGCCGCATGAGCCGTACCGGCCTGGTCCAGCTGGGCCGCACGGTGTACCCATTCCTGCAGGCCGAGCTGTTCCTGCCGTGGAGCGAGGACGAATTCGCACAGCGCATCGACCAGACCATCAACGTGTTCGTGCGTGAGGGCCTGCTGCAGAACGTCAATGACGACGACGGCGGCATCCTGGCGCGCAACACCGGGCAGACCGACGAGGTGTTCCGCCTGCGTGCGATCGGCCACTCGCTGCAGCAGGCGTTCGAGCGCTACTACATCGCCATTTCGGTGCTGGTGAAGAACGGCCCGGGCGTGCTGGGCGCGGCCGAGCTGGAAAGCCTGTGCCAGCAGGCGGCGCAGCGTCTGAGCCTGCTCTATGCACCGGCCGCGCCGGAGTTCTTCGACCGCACCCTGTTCCGCGGCTTCATCCAGAAGCTGCGCGAACTGCGCCTGGTGTGGCCGGACGAGTACAGCAAGCTGCTGTTCGACGAGCGCCTGGATGCCTGGGCCAAGGACGCCAAGTTCATCCTTGGCCGCGAACTGCGCCACACCATCGAACGGGTCAGCCCGGAAGCGGCACGCCCGGACGAGCCGGCGCCGCAGGATTGAAGGCAGCGCCGGGCCATGCGGTGGGTGTGGACCTTGGTCCACACCTCCCAGCCGTGCCAACCAAGGTTGGTACCCACCAGGACGGTCTTTAGGCCGGTTCGTCGGGAATCTGCAGGCTTTCCAGCCTGGCAATGCAGTCCTTCAACTGCAGCTTGCGCCGCTTCAGGCGCTTGGATTCCAGTTCATCCTCGCCGTTGGCGGCCATGCGGGTGATCTGTTCATCCAGCAGGCGGTGCTCGGCGCGCAGGGCGGCGAGGCGTTCGACAATCTCGGCGGGGTCGTAGGTATCCACGGCTTCGAGGATACACAGCGATGATGACCGCCGGGAGAGGGGAATCCCGACCCCCGGCCGTGGCCGCTCCGAGCCGTTAGAATGGAGCCCATGAGTGCCGTGATTTCCCTCCCCGATCCCCAGCCGCGCGCCGCCCGCGATCCGCGCGTGGCCGAGCGCGAGCAGCACAAGCTGGCCAAGCGCCTGCGCCGCCAGGTCGGCGAGGCGATTGCCGACTTCGGCATGATCGAGGCCGGCGACAAGGTGATGGTCTGCCTGTCCGGCGGCAAGGACAGCTACACCCTGCTGGACGTGCTGCTGCAGCTGCAGAAGAAGGCGCCGGTGCCGTTCGAGCTGGTGGCGGTGAACCTGGACCAGAAGCAGCCGGACTTCCCCGAGCACGTGCTGCCGGAGTACCTGGCCGGGCTGGGCGTGCCGTACCACATCATCGAGCAGGACACCTATTCGGTGGTCAGCCGGGTCATCCCGGAAGGCAAGACCATGTGTTCGCTGTGCTCGCGCCTGCGTCGTGGTGCGCTGTACAACTACGCTGAGACCCACGGCTTCACCAAGATCGCGCTGGGCCACCACCGCGACGACATGGTGGCCACGTTCTTCATGAACCTGTTCCACCACGCCAAGCTGTCGGGCATGCCGCCGAAGCTGCGCAGCGATGACGGCAAGCATGTGGTGATCCGGCCGTTGGCCTACGTGCGCGAGAGCGACATCGTCGACTACGCGCAGGCACGCCAGTTCCCGATCATTCCCTGCAACCTGTGCGGCAGCCAGGAGAACCTGCAGCGCCGCCAGGTCGGCCTGATGCTGAAGCAGTGGGAGAAGGACCACCCGGGCCGCATCGAGCAGATCGCGCGCGCCATGGGCGAAGTCCGGCCCTCGCAGCTGGCCGACACCACCCTGTTCGACTTCATGGCGCTGGGCCGTCGCGACGACGCGCCGCTGCCTGACGCCCATGCCTGGCTGGCCGGTTCCCCGGCCGACGCCGACGCAGATCCCGAGACGCCCACCATTTAAGGTCGGTCGCCCTTCCTCTTTGCCATCCGGAATTCCATGTTCTTTCGCAACCTGACGTTCTTCCGTTTCCCGACCACCACCGATTTTTCCGAAGTCGACACGCTGCTGCCGCACGCCCTGCTGAAGCCGGTCGGCGCACTGGAAATGAATTCGCGCGGCTTCATCTCGCCGTTCGGCCGCGAGGAGAAGGAACTGCTCTCCCACCGCATCGCCGAACACCTGTGGCTGACCGTGGGCGGCGAGGACAAGATCCTGCCGGCGGCGGTGGTCAACGACCTGCTCGAGCGCAAGCTGGAGGAGATCGAGGAGAAGGAAGGCCGCCGCCCGGGTGGCCGCGAACGCAAGCGGATGAAGGACGACCTGCTGCATGAACTGCTGCCGCGCGCCTTCGTGAAGTCCTCGCGCAACGACGCCTTCATCGACCTGCAGCACGGTTACGTGGCGGTGGATACCTCCAGCCGCAAGACCGGCGAGTACTTCATGTCCGACATCCGCGGCCTGCTCGGCAGCTTCCCGGCGATGCCGCTGAACGCCGAAGTCGCGCCGCGTTCGATCCTGACCGGCTGGATCGCCGGCGAGCCGCTGCCGACCGGGCTGAGCCTGGGCGAAGAGTGCGAGATGAAGGACCCGGTGGAAGGCGGCGCGGTGGTCAAGTGCCAGCACCAGGAACTGCGCTGCGACGAGATCGACAAGCACCTGGACGCCGGCAAGCAGGTGACCAAGCTGGCGCTGATCTTCGAAGACAACCTGTCCTTCGTCATCGGCGACGACCTGATCGTGCGCAAGCTGAAGTTCCTCGACGGTGCCCTGGACCAGCTGGAGCATGCCGACGAAGACGGCCGCCGCGCCGAGTTCGACGCCCGCTTCGCCCTGCAGAGCGCCGAGATCCGCCGTCTGTTCCTGTTGCTGGAAGAAGCCTTCAAGCTCAGCAAGGCTGACTGAACAGGCAGCCCGACGGCCGCCGGTCATCCGGCGGCCCGAAGCGGCGCTATGCTGGGCGCATGAGCCGTCTGCTGCGCCGCCTGATCAGCCCGACCCCGCCCGCCACCGTACAGCGCGACACTGTTCGCCTGCGCCTGGAGGATGCCGAGATCGAGGTACTGCGCGTGCGTGATCCGCGTGCGCGCCGGATCAAGCTGAGCGTGGACGAACGCGGTGCACGCCTGACCCTGCCGCCGCGCGCAAGCCTGGTGATGGGCGAACGCTTCCTGGAACAGCACCGCGACTGGCTGGCACTGCAGCTGCGCCAGTACCAGGGCCAGGACCTGCCGGCACCGCTGCAGCCGGGCGAAGACGGCGTGCTGCCCCTGCGCGGCGAACTGTTGCCGCTGCGCTGGCAGGAAGGCCGCTACGCGCGCCTGGAGATCGACGCACACGGCGCCTGCGTGCAGTGGCCGACACGTGGTGGTGACGCCACCCTGCGTCGCCTGCTGCGCGAGTTCTACGAAGCACAGACCCGCGCCGACGTCGGCCGCTGGCTGCCGAAGTACCTGCCCACACTGCCGCGCGCACCCAGCCGCCTGCGATTGAAGGTGATGTCCTCGCAATGGGGCTCGCTCGCCCCCGATGGCAGCATGGCACTGGACCTGGCCCTCGTGCTCGGTCGTTCGGAAGCGTTCGAGTATGTGCTGGTGCACGAGCTCTGCCACCTGATCCAGCCCAACCACTCGCCCGCGTTCTGGCACGAAGTGGAACAACGCTTCCCCGCCTGGCGCGAACAGCGCGACTACTTCCAGCTGGAAGGCCGCCGACTGAAGGCGATGCTGCGGCAACTGCTGTAGCGCCAGCGCTACAGGAGTTGCCCACGCATTCTTCCTCTACCCCCGCCTTCGGCGCGCCCCTTCAACAGAAGGGGCTTCACTCCAGAGCGTGTGCTGAACGGTCGAGCAAGCCTGATGCTGCGCAAAGAATGGGCATTCCCCACCATGGCAACGCGCCATGGAGCGCGCGCAGCGCGCGACCCGCGCCTGCTCTTCTTTTCTTTCTTCCGTGGTGGGCACACCGGAATCGGTCCGTGGCCGGGCGGGGTGGGTTGCGCAGGGGCGTGAGCCGCATGGATGCGGCGACCGAGCTTACAAGGACGTACTTGCAGCGACCCCTGCGCAATCCACCCCGCCCGGCCAAGCAGGGCTTTGCCTTCGGATACCACCCACCACGAGGGACTCAGCCGTTGGCCGAAATCCTCACCTCGCCCGCAACGCCGCCGCCGCCGCCCAGCGCGCCGCCACCCGCGGCGCCGTAATGCACACCGCCTGGTCGGTCACCGTCGTCACCGCGCGCTCCAGCAGCTGGATATCCGCCTCATGCTGGCGCGCCACGTGCGGATCCTCGAAGAAGATCGCGCGCTGGCAGCGCCCTTCCAGTACCCGGTCGGCAATCTGCGCATCGCCGCCCATCGGGCCGCTCTGGTAGCGCGTCACCCAGGGCGTATCGCTGGGCCAGCCACGGCTCCACGCCAGCTCGTTCAAGCGCTGGCCGGTGGTTCCGGTTGCCACCCGCTCACCGAACCGCGCCAGCACATCGAAGTGCTCATCGGCGAAGGCCAGCATCGCCGGCTTCATCGCGTCGTGCGCGATCAGCGCCAGCGTCTGTCCTTCGAACGCATGCAGGTCGTCGGCGCCAGCATCGGCAACCAGTCCGGCATGGATGCGTTCCACCTCGATCCAGTCGCGCGCGGTGGCCACGGTGGAAATGAAAGGCTTGCCGTGGATCACGCACTGCCGCTTCAGCGCCGTGGCTTCCGGAAACACCGAGGATGGATCGACCGGATCGATCAGGTAGACCGCGCCATCCAGTGTCCGATCCGGCCCCATGCCAACCACCTCGGCCACCAGCTTCATCAAGCCACCCTCGCGACCGTAGGGGTAGCGATGCAGGCCCGCGTATCCGGTCAGGAAGCCCTGACGCTGTATCGCGTCATGGGTGCGGCCGACCGCGTGCAGCGACACGCCCAGCTCGCGCAGGCCGGGTTCGCTGACGCGCAGCCAGCGGAACAGGGCGGCGCGCGCGTCGTGGTGATGGAGACGGTTGGCAGCCAGGCCGATGCGCATCGAATGCTCCGCAGAGACGGGTGAAAGCGGCAGTGTATGTCGCCATTCACCTATCTTGGCGTTTTTACAACTTTCTTCATTGCGCCCCGTCCACGCGCCGCTAGCGTAAGAGGCAGCGGTACCGCTGCGCGGCCGTTCATTCCGCCCGCCAGAAGAGGATGCCCATCGTGAACGCCGCTGGCCTGCGTGCCGCCACCGCGGTCGTGGCCGGCCTGCTGTTGCCTGCCCTGGCCGCCGCTGCGGATTGCAGGACGCCGCTGCGCATTGCCTGGCCCGCCGACCGCGCGCCGTTGTCCTCCAGCGAGCAGGGCCAGCCGCGCGGGCTCAGCGCGCAGTACCTGAAGCTGCTGGGCGCGCAGCGACCACTGCAGATGCAGCCATTGCCAACCGCCGCCATCGCCGAGGGAACGGTGCCGCCCGACGTCGAGGCACTGCTGGGCTGGTCGCGCTCGCAGTTGCCGACGGGGTGGGTGGCCAGTGCGCCCTACGTGCAGCTGCCACAGGTCATCGTGCGGCGCCGGGATGCATCGCCGGTGCTGGGTCTGGAGGCGTTGCGCGGAGGCACCGTGGCCAGTCCCGACCCGCTGTCGCTGGTCGGGGCGCTGACCGAACAGGCATCTGGCGTGCAGCTGTTGCCCCCCGCCCCCATCGACGACGCCCTGTCACTGCTGGGCACGGGCCTGGTCGATGCCGTGGTCGCCAATCTTGGAGAGGTCGAGGCCGCGTTGCGCCACTATCGGGGCGAGCCGCTGGTAATCGCTGCGCCGGCCGGAATCGACGACGCGCCGGTGCTGGCCACCGTGCCCGCCTGCGCCGACGTCATCCCGGTGTTCGAGCGGGCCGTGTCGCAGCTGACCGCGAACGAACGCGAGGCGATCCGCACGGCCTGGCTGCCGAACCAGCCGCGACACCCGCCCCCTGCGTCCCCCCTGCGCTGGCTGGTGCCGGCCTCGCTGACCCTGCTGGCGCTCATGCTGGTGTACGCCTTCGGCTATTGGCGCGTGCATCGCGAGAGCGAGCGTCGCCGCGTGGCTGCGCAACGCCTGCAGGAGGTGACCTCGAACCTGCCAGCGGTGGTCTATCAGGCGCGTCGCTCTGCCACCGGCCACTACAGCTTTCCCCAGATCGCAGGCGACGTGCAGGCGTTGTTCGGAATCAGCGTGGAAACCGCCCTGATCGATCATCAGCGCCTGCTGGCAGCGGTTCATCCCGATGATCGCTCGCGGCTGATGGACACCGTCGACGCCGCTGCCCTGGCGCGGGGCCCGATCGATGTCACCTTCCGCACGCGCTCGCCACTAGGCTGGCGCTGGGTCCACTCGCATGGACGGCCGCTGTCCCTGGACAGCGGCGACGTCGAGTGGAGTGGCTACTGGATCGACGTAAGCGGAGTGCAGGCGCGCACCCATGCGCTGGCCGAGGCGCGCCGTGCGGCCGAGCAGGCAGCGCTGGCCAAGGCCCACTTCCTGGCAACCATGAGCCACGAGATCCGTACGCCGATGAGCACCCTGCTGGGCATGCTCGAGCGGTTGGAGGACAGCGATCTGGATCATCGCCAGCAACAGGTCCTGGTGACCGTGGGTGATGCTGCCCAGATGCTGCGGCAGATCCTGGACGACGTGCTGCACAGCCAACGGCTGCAGGCACTGCCGCTGCAGCTGCGACCCACGAGCTTGGCGGCACTGGTGCGCGCGGTGCAGCAGTTGCTGATGCCGGTGGCGGCCAGCCGGGGCCTGCATCTGCGGATCGAACTTGATCCGGAATTGCAGGCCGGATCGCTGGCCGACGGCCTGCGTCTGCGCCAGATCCTGTTCAACCTTGCCGGCAACGCGCTCAAGTTCACCGAGCATGGCGGCGTGGATCTGCAGGTGCAGGTGCTGCAGCAGCACGATCGCGGCCAACGTCTTCGCCTGCAGGTCAGTGACAGCGGGGTGGGCATCAGCCCGGAACGGCAACAGGCGGTGTTCGCTGCCTACACCCAGGCCGAGGCATCGACAACGCGCCGTTTCGGCGGCAGCGGCCTGGGCCTGGCGATCTGCCGTGAACTGGCTGCATCGATGAAAGCAGAACTGTGCCTGCGCAGTGCGCCAGGCAAGGGCACCACCGTGTGGCTGGAACTGGATCTGGACGCCTGTGAGTTGCCTGCCGAGGCATTGCCGCTTCCGGCAGAGGCGGCGCGGCCACTGTCGTCGGCGCGGGTGCTGGTAGCTGAAGATCACCCCACCAACCTGCATCTGCTGGAGCAGCGCCTGCATGATCTGGGTCTGCAGGTGCACGCCTGCACCGATGGTCGCCAGGCCTTCGAGGCCTGGCAGGCGCGGGCGTTCGACCTGGTCATCACCGACTGCCACATGCCGCACATGGATGGCTTTGCCTTGGCACGGGCCATCCGCGCCGACGCCTGCGCGGTTCGCGCGCAGGTCCCGATCATCGCGCTCACGGCCAGCGCGCTGGATCGCACCCGCGAGGCCTGCCGCGAAGCGGGCATCGATCATTTCCTGGCCAAGCCGGTGGCGGCGCAGGAACTGCGGGGCTTGCTGGCCGTGCTGCTGGCGCCGGAATCAGTGCGCCAGTAGGCGGATGATGCTGGCGGCGGCGTCGCGACCTTCGGCCACGGCGGTCACCACCAGGTCGGCGCCACGCACTGCGTCACCGCCGGCGAACAGGCGCGGGTGCGCGGTCTGGAATGGCAGGCGGTCCTTGCCGCCAGCCACGATGCGGCCGTTGGACCGGCCTTCCACGCCGTGCTCGGCCAGCCACGCCGGCACGGTTGGCGAGAAGCCGAAGGCGATGATCACCACATCGGCCTCCAGCAGCGATTCGCTGCCGTCGATCGGCACCGCATTCTGGCGGCCATTGGCATCGGGCTCACCCAGCCGGGTTTCGACCACGGTCACGCCGATCACCTCATCGTCGGCGCCGGCTTCGATCGACAGCGGCTGGCGGTTGAACAGGAAGCGCACGCCTTCCTCGCGCGCATTGGCCACTTCGCGCGCGCTGCCGGGCATGTTGGCTTCGTCGCGGCGGTAGGCACAGGTGACCTTGGCCGCGCCCAGCCGCACCGCGCTGCGCACGCAGTCCATGCCGGTATCACCGCCGCCCAGCACCACCACGCGCTTGCCGTTGAGGTCGGGCAGGGCGATGCTGTCTTCCCAGCCGGCAATCGGCCGGCCCTTCGGATCATCGCCGCCGACGATGCGGCTGTTCTGCACCAGGAACGGCAGTGCCGGCAGCACGCCCTTCAGGTCCTGGCCGTCGAGGCCACCGTCGGTATAGCGGTAGGCACCGGTACCGACGAACACCGCATCGTGGCCGTCCAGCAGCTGCTGCACGCTGAGGTCACGGCCGATCTCCACACCGAGGCGGAACTGCACGCCCATGCCCTCGAGCACTTCGCGGCGGCGGTGGATCACATCCTTGTCCAGCTTGAAGCTGGGAATGCCGAACTGCAGCAGGCCGCCGATCTGCTCGTAGCGGTCGTAGACCACGGCGGCAATGCCGGCGCGCGCCAGACGGTCGGCACAGGCCAGCCCGGCCGGGCCGGCGCCGATCACCGCCACGCTGTGGCCGGTCGGCTGCACCGCGCCCAGGTCCGGGCGCCAGCCCGTGGCCAGCGCGGTATCAACGATGTACTTCTCGACCGCGCCGATGGTGACTGCGCCGAATTCCTCCAGTGTGCAGCTGCCTTCGCACAGCCGGTCCTGCGGGCAGACCCGGCCGCACACTTCCGGCAGCGGGTTGGTGCTGTGGCACAGCGTGGCCGCTTCGTGGATGCGGTTTTCCTGCACCAGCTGCAGCCACTGTGGAATGGCGTTGTGCACCGGGCACTTCCAGCTGCAGTAGGGGTTGCCGCAGTCCAGGCAGCGACCGGCCTGGTACTGGGCATCTTCCTTACCGAACTTGCCGTACAACTCACCCCAGTCGCCGGACGTGCGCAGTTCCACCGGAATGCGCTGCGGCATGCTGCGGGGCAGGTCGAGGAACTGGAAGGCGTGCTTGCGGCTCATGGCGGGCTCTGTGGTGTTTTGCGGTTGCCGGCCAGCGGCCGGCACTACGTGGTCCTGGGTTGCCGGCCAGCGGCCGGCACTACCGTTACGCGGCGCGTCGCAGGGTTTCGGTCAGCGACTCGATGCTGGCGGACTTCGGTTTGACCAGCCAGAACTTGCCGATGTAATCGCGGAACTCGTCCAGGATCTGCTGCGCCCAGATGCTGCCGGTCAGCTCGCGGTGGCGGCCGATCAGGCGGTGCAGGTGCTGGCGGTAGTTCTCGAAGCCCTCGGCGGAGACGCGATGGATGTCGATCAGCTCGTGGTTGTAGCGGTCGACGAAATCGCGGTCGACGTCCAGCACGTAGGCCAGGCCACCGGTGAAGCCGGCACCGAAGTTCAGGCCGACCTTGCCCAGTACCAGCACCACGCCGTCGGTCATGTACTCGCAGCAGTGGTCACCGGCACCTTCCACCACCGCCAGCGCGCCGGAATTGCGTACCGCGAAACGCTCGCCGGCGCGGCCAGCGGCGAACAGCTCGCCACCGGTGGCGCCGTACAGGCAGGTGTTGCCGATGATCGCGGTGCTGCGCGCTTCGAAGCGCGCGCCACGCGGCGGGCGCACCACCAGGCGGCCGCCGGCCATGCCCTTGCCGACGTAGTCGTTGGCTTCGCCTTCCACTTCCAGATGCAGGCCGCCCACGTTGAACGCGCCGAAGCTCTGCCCGGCACTGCCACGGAAGCGCAGTTCCAGCGGTGCGTCGGCCATGCCCTGGTTGCCGTGCGCGCGCGCCACCGCACCGGCCAGGCGCGTGCCGATGCTGCGGTCGGTGTTGTGGATCAGGAAGCGATGCTCGCCGCCGCGCTTGTGTTCGATGGCTTGGGCAAGCAGGCCGTCCATCTGTGTGGCCAGGCTGTCCGGCGATTCGTACAGGCGCTGGGCGGCGCAGTGGCTGCCCTCGTAACGGGCATCGGCCAGCAGGCGCGACAGGTCCACGCGCACGCCATCGCGGGGCGCGGCCTCGATCTGCCGCAGCAAGTCGGTACGGCCGACGATTTCTTCCAGCGAACGTGCACCCAGGTACGCCAGCCAGCCGCGCACTTCCTCGGCCAGCAGGCGGAAGAAGTTCTCCACGCGTTCGGGCTGGCCGGTGAAGTGGTTCTCGCGCAGGCGCTCGTCCTGGGTGGCCACGCCGGTGGCGCAGTTGTTGAGGTGGCAGATACGCAGGTACTTGCAGCCCAGCACGATCATCGGCGCGGTGCCGAAGCCGAAGCTGTCCGCGCCCAGCAGCGCGGCCTTGACCACGTCCAGTCCGGTCTTCAGGCCACCATCGGTCTGCAGCAGGGTGCGCCCGCGCAGGTCGTTGGCCAGCAGCGCCTGGTGCGCTTCGGCCACGCCCAGCTCCCACGGCACGCCGGCATAGCGGATCGAGCTGACCGGCGAGGCTCCGGTGCCACCGTCATGGCCGGAGATGGTGATCAGGTCGGCACCGGCCTTCACCACGCCGGCGGCGATCGTACCCACGCCGGCATGGCTGACCAGCTTCACCGACACCAGCGCGGTCGGGTTGACCTGCTTGAGGTCGTAGATCAGCTGCGCCAGGTCTTCGATCGAATAGATGTCGTGGTGCGGCGGCGGCGAGATCAGGCCGATCCCGGGCCGGGCATAGCGCAGGCGCGCGATCAGTTCGTTCACCTTGTGGCCCGGCAGCTGGCCGCCCTCGCCGGGCTTGGCGCCCTGCGCGACCTTGATCTGCAGCACTTCGGCGTTGACCAAGTACTCAGCGGTGACGCCGAAGCGGCCCGAGGCGACCTGCTTGATCTTGCTGCGCTTTGCGGTGCCATAGCGGGCGGGATCCTCGCCGCCTTCGCCGGAATTGCTGCGGCCGCCGAGGCGGTTCATGGCAATGGCCAATGCTTCATGTGCTTCCGGCGACAGTGCGCCCAGGCTGATCGCCGCAGTATCGAAGCGCGGGAACAGGGTACTGGCCGGAGCCACCTCTTCCAGCGCTACCGGCGTGGCCGCCGGCACCAGTTCCAGCAGGTCGCGCAGCGCCGACGGCGGCCGTGCGTGCACGGCATCGCAGTACTGCTGCCAGGCACGCGGGTCACCGCTGCGCGCCGCGCGCTGCAGGGTGGTGACCACGTCCGGGTTGTACATGTGGTACTCGCCGCCGTGCACGTACTTCAGCAGGCCGCCCACGTCCACGTCCTGCTGCGCGTCCCAGGCCTGCACGCACAGCTCGCGTGCGTCGGCATCCAGGCGCGCGAAGCCAGCACCACCGATGCGCGAGGCGGTATCCGGGAAGCACAGGTCCACCACTTCCGGTTCCAGGCCGATGATCTCGAACAGCTGCGCGCCGCGGTAGCTGGCCACGGTACAGATGCCCATCTTCGAGATGATCTTCGACAGGCCCTTGTAGACACCCTTGCGGTAGCGGCGGCCGATCTGCGACTGCTCACCGCCCTTGCTCAGCTTGAGGATGCCGCGGCGGCCCAGGTCGAACAGGGTCTGGTAGGCCAGGTACGGGTATACCGCGGTGGCACCGAAGCCGAGCAGGCAGGCCATGTGGTGCGGGTCGCGCGCGGTGCCGGTCTCGACGATGAGATTCACGTCGCAGCGCAGGCCCAGCCGCGACAGGTGGTGATGGATGGCACTGGTGGCCAGCAGCGCATGCACCATCGGCCGACCGGCCACCGGGTAGCGGTCGGACAGCAGCAGCATCACCATGCCATCGCGCGCGGCCTGTTCGGCCTCGGCACAGATGCGCTCGATGCCGGCGCGCAGGCCCTCGTCCTCGCTGTAGG
Organism: Stenotrophomonas sp. YJH_SMC_120; assembly: GCF_059368675.1. Classification (NCBI taxonomy): domain Bacteria; kingdom Pseudomonadati; phylum Pseudomonadota; class Gammaproteobacteria; order Lysobacterales; family Lysobacteraceae; genus Stenotrophomonas; species Stenotrophomonas sp. YJH_SMC_120. Next base: position 139,563 of record NZ_JCAFRY010000005.1, on the reverse strand, counting down.
ACAGGTCGAGTAGGCGGTTGGCCTGCACGTACTGCTCCATCTTCAGCAGCTGGCGCAGCTTGCGCTGGCTCAGCACCGGCGAGTTGAGGATGACGTGGTTCACCGTCTCCGGGCCGGCATGGAAGATGTTGGTCTCCTTGCCGAGCTGGGTGGACAGGGACATCGCGCAGTCTTCGCGCAGCGGATCGATCGGCGGGTTGGTGACCTGCGCGAAGGCCTGGCGGAAATAGTCGTACAGCGGGCGGCTGCGCTGGCTCAGCACGGCTATCGGCGTGTCGTCGCCCATCGAGCCGGTGGCTTCCTGCTCGGTCTCGGCCAGCGGCCGCAGCACCTGCTCCACTTCCTCGCTGCTGAGCTGGTAGAGCTTGTGGTAGCTGCGCAGGGTGGCTTCGTCGAAGGGTTCCTCCACCAGCGAGGGATCGATCAGCTCGGTCTGCAGGTAGGTGACGCCCTGCTGCAGCCACTGCTTGTACGGCGCACGGCCACGGTTGATGCGGTCCACCGCGTCGGAGTCGAGCAGGTCGCCGCGCTTGAGGTCGATGGCGACCATCTCGCCGGGGCCGAGCTTGCCCTTGCGCACCACGCGCTCGGTTGGCACTTCCCAGACGCCGGCCTCGGAGGCGACCAGGAAGTGGCGGTCGGCGGTCAGCATCCAGCGCGCCGGGCGCAGGCCGTTGCGGTCCAGCGTACACACCGCATAGCGGCTGTCGCAGGCGACGATGCCGGCCGGGCCATCCCACGGCTCGCTGTTCAGGCCGTGGAACTCGTAGAACGCGGCCAGGTCCGGGTCCTTGAACTCCAGCGACTGGGTGGCCGGCGGCACCAGGATGCGCAGCGCCTGGATCAGCTCCATGCCACCGGCGACCATCAGCTCCAGCATGTTGTCCAGGCTCTGCGAGTCCGAGCCGTGCATGGAGATCACCGGGTCGAATTCGGCGATGTCAAAGCGCGGCGTCTTCCACACCTTGCTGCGCGCCTGCGCCCAGCGGCGATTGCCTTCGATGGTGTTGATCTCGCCGTTGTGGGCGAGCATGCGGAACGGGTGGGCGAGCGGCCAGCGCGGCAGCGTGTTGGTCGAGAAGCGCTGGTGGAACACGATCGCGCTGGAGGCCAGCTCGCGGCGCTGCAGGTCCGGGAAGAAGCGGCTGAGCTTGTCCGGCAGCACCATGCCCTTGTAGCTGATCGCATCCGGGGTGAGGGTGGCGACGTAGAAGTCGGCGTGTTCGCGCAGTTGCTGTTCGCTGCGGCGACGGGCCAGGAACAGCGCCAGTGCGAAGCCGGCATCATCCTGGCCAACCCCGGCATCGACGAACACCTGCTCGATGCGCGGCAGCGTGTCGCGCGCCAGTTGGCCGCAGACGCTGTCGTCGGTCGGTACCTCGCGCCAGCCGGCGACCTTGCAGCCCACCGCTTCCACCTGCGCCTGCAGCTGCGCGCGGCAGGCCTGCGCCGCGTCGGCGTCGTGCGGCAGGAACACCAGGCCGGCGGCGAAGCGCGCGGCGACGGCAATGCCGGCCTCACTTGCCAGCAGTTTCAGGAACGCATCGGGGCGGCGCAGCAGCAGGCCGCAGCCATCACCGGTCAGGCCATCGGCGGCGACACCGCCACGGTGGGTCATGCGCGAAAGCGCGGCGATGGCGGTATCAACCAACAGGCGCGATGGTTGATCGTCGAGCTGGGCGACCATGCCAAAGCCACAGGCATCGCGCTCGGAGCGCGGGTCGTAAAGCCCTTGGCGGTTGCGGGGGGCCATCTCTACCTCGATGCGTATAGGGTTGGCGGCGACACTCGTCCCCGCTCATTCCCTGGAGCGCATCGTGAGGCCACCGGATGCCTCGACTAGATCACAGGTTGCTGCAACGCCGCAATATACGGTTGCAGGTGCAACGGAACGCGCCGGCAACCCAGTGCCGGCGCGGGGCGGGACTCAGCCGCAACGCACGCCGCTGACGGCGCCCTTGTCGTCCACTTCGATGTTCAGGCGGTCGCCGAGGAACTCCATCGTGGCCACATCATTGGGCTTGAGCACGCGCACCTGGCTGGCACCTGCATCTTCCTGTGCCTGCTTGCCGAGGGCATCGGTGTAGGCCTGGCCGACCAGGCTCTGTACCTGGCTGGCATCGCAGGTGCCGACCGGCGGAGCCTCGGTAGCCTTGCCGGCGTCGTCGGCCGGCGCCTTGGCTGCTTCGGCGGCCTGCTGGGCGTGGGCGGTGGCCGAATCCTGTTCATCCAGCGCCGGTGCCTGACAGGCGGTCAGGGCCAGCACGGCCGGCAGCAACAGGGCGGAGAGCGAACGGGCGCGAATCGGGAACGACATCATGACTCCGGAAGGGGTTGTGAAGACCCGAGCATAGCGGCGAACCGGCCCTCACGTGTTTGTCTTGTGTTATCGACAGGATCGCGGCATGGCGACGGCGACACTGGAGACATGCCAACTCCCTCCACCCCCGAACGACAGGCAGCGCGCGCGGCCGGCCTGCGCTATGTCGACGACACCCAGCCGGGCATCAGCCGGCGCCGCGCCGGCAAGGGCTTCAGCTACCGCGATGCTGATGGCCACGCGATACGCGACGCCACCACCCTGCAACGCATCCGCGCACTGGCGATCCCACCGGCCTACACCGCGGTGTGGATCTGCGCCCATGCCAACGGCCACCTGCAGGCCACCGGTCGTGATGCGCGCGGTCGCAAGCAGTACCGTTACCACCCCGATTGGGCCAGGGAGCGCGATGCCGGCAAGTTCGACCGCATCATCGCCTTTGGCGAGGCGTTGCCTACGCTGCGGCGGCGGCTGTCGCGGGATCTCAAGCGCCCCGGTTTCCCGAAGGAGAAGGTGCTGGCCATGGTGGTCGCACTGTTGGCGGACACGCTGGTGCGGGTCGGCAATGAGACCTATGCGCAGCAGAACCGTTCGTTCGGACTGACCACACTGCGAAACCGGCATCTGGAGCTGCTGCGCGGTGGCCGCGTGCGCATGCGCTTCCGTGGCAAGTCCGGGCAGCTGCAGGAGGTCACCGTGGGCGACCGCAGGCTGGGGCTGCTGGTGCGGCGCCTGCAGCAGCTGCCGGGGCAGGCCCTGTTCCAGTACCGCGATGACGACGGTGCGCTGCAGCCGGTCGACTCCGGCGCGGTGAACGACTACCTGCGCGAGGTGATGGGCGAGGACTTCACTGCCAAGGATTTCCGCACCTGGGGCGGGACGGTTGCGGCGGTACAGGCGTTCGCCGCCACCGAACTGCCGGAACCGGCCAGCCAGCGCGCACTGGCGCAGGCGCAGCGCGCGGTGGTGTGCGAAGTGGCGTCGCTGTTGGGCAATACCCCGGCGGTGTGCCGCAAGGCCTATATCGACCCCTGCGTGTTCGCCGGCTGGGAGCGCGGCGAACTGGCCACGCTGGCCGGCCTGCGTGGGCCGCGCCAGTGGGAACAGGCGACCCTGCGCGTGCTGCGCAGGGCGCGCCGGCTCAGCCGCAGTAGATCGCGGTGATGTTGTTGGTACGGCCCTTTTCGATGGTCAGGCGGTCGCCGCCTTCGCTGGCCGGCGGCACCCGCGGGCCGTCGTGGCGCAGCACCCGTACGTGCAGGCTGTCGCTGTCCACCCGTGCGCGTGCGACGGTGGCGTCCGACGCGGCCAGGCCAAGTGCGCCGCGCACCCTGTCGCTGTGGCACTGGCCGGAAATCACACCGTCGATCGGCTGTACCTGGGCCACCGGTGTGCTGCTGCAGGCGGCGAGGGCAAAGCAGACGGCGGCGGTGGCGATGGCGTGTTTCATGAAGGCGTTCCTTGTGTGATTGCGTGCAGGGTGCGACGGCGCACGTGGTGGCGGAATGAATGCCGTGCACATCATGGACACGGCGCACTCACTGCCGCCAACAGCAGGGGTGGAGACACTGCAGGAGCGGCGGATGCCGTCCCCGGTACTGCGGCGCATGCGCCCGGTAGTGCCGGCCGCTGGCCGGCAATCCCATTCCCCCCCCGAGGAGACCTGCATGGCCACCACCAGGAAAACCCCCGCCCGCCGCAAAGCCTCACCCAAGGTGCGCAAAGGCAGCACTGCAACCAGGACCATCGCCGACCCCGATCGCCCGCGCGTGGTGAAGACTGCAACCCGCAAGGCCGCCGCCAGCGATCCCCGTGCCGCCCGCGTTGCGGCACGGCAGCGGCGCCTGCAGGACCAGGAGAAGGCCAAGGACGCCCGTGCGGCCAAGAAGGCAACCAAGAAGGCAACAAAGAAGACCGCGACCCAGGCCGGAGCACGACGCCAGCCGGAGGCGATGCCGGCGCAGCAGCTGGCCAAGCCCGGGCACGAACACGAACTGGAGCTGGCGCCGCGTTTCCTTGCACCCGACTACACCGGCAGCGGCAAACTGCAGGGCATGCGTGCGATCGTCACCGGTGGCGATTCCGGCATCGGCCGCGCGGTGGCGGTGCTGTTCGCACGCGAAGGTGCCGACGTGGCCGTGCTGCACCTGGACGAGGCCGAGGACGCGGACATCACCCGCCAGCACGTGGAGCGCGAAGGCGGTCGCTGCGTGGTGATCGCCGGTGACGTGCGCGATCCGCGCTTCTGCGACGAAGCGGTGAAGCAGGTGGCCAAGGCCTTCGGCGGCATCGATATCCTGGTCAACAACGCCGCGTTCCAGCTGCACTGCGAGCGGCTGGAAGACCTGGAAGACGCGCACCTGCAGGAGACCCTGCAGACCAACATCGGCGGGTACGTCCAGATGGCGCGCGCGGTGCTGCCGCATCTGGGCGAGGGCGCCAGCATCATCAACACCGGTTCGGAAACGGGAATCTTCGGCAGCAAGGCGCTGATCGATTACTCGGCGACCAAGGGCGCGATCCACGCGTTCACCAAATCGCTGGCCAGCCAGCTGCTGCCGCGCGGCATCCGGGTCAACTGCGTGGCGCCGGGGCCGGTATGGACGCCGCTCAACCCGGCCGACAAGCCGGCGCAGGACGTGGCGGAATTTGGCAAGGACAGCGACATGGGCCGGCCTGCACAGCCCGAGGAACTGTCGCCGGCCTACGTGTTCCTGGCCTCGCCGGCCTGTGCCAGTTACATCAGCGGGGTGATCCTGCCGGTGATGGGCGGGCCACGAGGGTGAACAGCACTACGGCGTGGCGTCTGCTGAACGGGGCTTCGTGTGGCGTGTGTCAACGGCTGCGCCGGTGCGGTGGGGTAGGCTGGACTCCCATACCGATCACGTTCAGGGAAAGATCATGCCGGAGATGGATATCAACGCAGCGGCCGATGAAGTCGTCGCCCTGTTGCGGCAGAACGATGCCCGTGGCGCGGCCGCCCGCCTGGAGGCCCTGCACAACGGCCGGCGTGCGGTGGTGCAGGAATCGCTGGATCGCTACATCGCGGCGCGGGGCGCCACCGAGCTTGAGGCGCTGCGACAGAGCGGTGGCGTATCCGCCACCGACGCGGCCACGGTCAACCCGATGCTGGATCGCCTGAGCGACGCGACGCGCCCACCGCGCATGCCCGACGCCGCGGAGACTGCGGGCCTGAGCCAGGCCCAGCAGTACGACGTGTATGGCAGCATCGTGGCCCAGCGCGGCAACGCCGCCGCGAACGATGCGATGGCCACGCAGGATCGCGTGGTGCTGGGGCTGCGCGACGAGAACCGCACCACCGAGGCGCGAGGACGTGGTGTCTACGACGACCGCATCGTGGTGCTGTGGAAGGATGCGCAGGGCCACGGCCATGTGCGCGAGTTCAACCAGGCCACGACAGAACAGACCGCCCAGTACGACGGACACGCCAAGACCACGCCACGCAGCCCTGGCTTCGGCAACGTGGCGCCGCGTACCAAGACCGAGGGCGAGGACGTCAACGGCGACCGGGTCAAGGATCTTGGACGGTTGGGCGAAGGCACCACCGAGATGCGCGCGACCACGCATCCGCGCAACGGCCATCCCGATGAGTTCGCGTTGCGCCCTTCGCAGGCGGCCATCACCGCCGGCGCTGGACGGGTGGAGCGCGACAGCAATGGTGATGGCTGGTTCGATGCGCGCGATACCCAGGGCGTGCAGGACCTCAACGACACCTTCAAGATCCATCGTGGCAGCCGGTCCAATACCGATTCGGCGGGCTGCCAGACCATCGGCGGCGGTGAGTACGACGACTTCGTGGCGACGGTACGCGGCACCCCCGGGCAGAACCGTTGGCAGTATGTGCTGACCTCGGTTGCGCCGGGCCAGGCGCGCGGGCTGGGACAGGACACACCGCTCGCGGCCAATGACGATCCCCGGCAGCCGCAGCATCGCGACCACGCCCTGCAGCAGCAGATCAGCACGCACCTGCAGGCCTTGGGCGGGCGCTACGCCGAGCACGCCGATGACTACAGCCTGGTGATGCTGCGCGAAGCGAAGGCCGCAGGCATCACCCGGGTCGACCAGATCGTGGCCAGCAATCCCAGTGGCGGCCGCGCTGCGGGTGAGACACTGTTCCTGGTGCAGGGCACTCCGGGCGACCCGGCGGCCGTGCGCGCAGGCGTCAACGCAGCCGAGGTGCGCGAAACTGCGGTGGAAACCAGCCTGCGCCAGCTGCAGCAGCAAGCGCGCGAACAGGGTGCACCCGTGCCCGCGCCGGCACAGCAGCACGAAACACCCGCGATGGGAGTACGTTGAAGGATGATCCGTCTACCCTTGATGTCCGGTTTGCCGTGGGTGTTGCTGCTGGCGTGCAGCGCATGTGCACCCGCCGGGGAGCACACCGTGCCGGTCGCACGCGCAGCGAAGCCTGAGGCGAAACCGGAGACCTTGCCTGCGCAGGCACGACCCACTGAACGCGGATTGCCTGCATTGCCGGAAGCTTCCGGCAGCGCCCATCCCGGCGGCCGCTACGCTGTGCTGCCCGAACCGGCCAGGCGGGTGCTGGCGCAGTTGAAGTGCAACGTGGAGAGTGCCGGCAATGCGCAGGTGCTTTCCATTCCCGCGCAGGGTGGCCAGCAGGATTTCATGGTCACCGATCGCAGCGGTCCGCGTTTCCGCTACTGGATGCGCTCGTTCTCCAGCAGTGGCGGTACCACCGGGTATCTCGTGCAGCTGCAGGACTGCCCAGCAACCACCACGGGCATGCGCGCCTACATCGCACAGGGAGCCGCACCGCTGCAGGATGTCACCGCGTCGTTGCTGGCGCAGGCCGAGCTGCCTGATGCGGCGACGATGACGGCTTACCAGGACAGGGGCGCGGGCGATCTGTTCGCCTTCATCGCGCAGCTGGACAAGGTACCGGTGGTGCGCTGGGTGGCCGAAGCCGACCCTGAGCAGCCATTAGCCGACGATGCGCGCAGCTTCGACCATGGCAATGCCATCCACGGCGGTTTCCTGCGCTGGAACCAGGATCACTTCGAAGTGGCCAGGACCGTGCCGGCCGGGCTATGGCCCTGCGATGACAGCCCGTTATTGCCGTGCAGGGGCGACCCGTTCGTGACTGGGCGTTGAGGCATCGCGCGCATAGAAATCGGCAATGCGTGGAATGAACTGCTGCGGATTGGCACCGACAAGATTGGTCAGCACCACCACCGCCACGCCGCGCTCGGGATAGACCACGAACGCCGAGCGCGCACCGCCGATACCGGCCACCTGAAGGTCGGGCGATGCGCGCAGTACCGGCCAGCCCCCCGCCCACGGGCCGGCACGGCCATCCGCCAGGCGCTCTGCGCTCCACATCCGCCGCAGGGCGGTCTCCGGCAGCAGGCGGCCTTCGATCAGCGCGACCAGCCAGCGCGCGGTGTCGTCGGCGGTGGTGAGGATGCCGCCACCGGCCCACAGCGAAGGCGGTATGTCGTAGAACCAGTGCGACAGGCGGGACGGTGCATCCGCAGCGTCGGTGGCACGCGGGGCCAGGCTGTACATCGTCGCCGCATCGGGAATCAGGTCGTAGCTGTCGCCGAAGGTGGTGCGGGCCATGCGCGCGCTGCTGAACTGGCCGGTGGCGAGGAAACGTTCGTAGGGCATGCCGGATTGCTTCGCGATGATTCGTGCCAGCAGTACGTAGTTGGTCTGGTTGTAGGCGAAGCGCTGCCCGGGTTCGGCTTCGAGCGGCTGCGCAGTGACGGCCGCCCACGCCTGCGCTTCTGAGCCACCGCCCAGCAGTCCCTTCGCATCAAGGATGTCGGGAAGGCCGGAGGTATGCGCCAGCAGCTGGTGTACGCGTACGTCTCTCCACGCTGGCGGAAGGCCATCCAGGTAGCGCGAGGCCGGTGCGTCCAGATCCAGCTGCCCCTGCTGGGCCAGTTGCGCGGCCGCCACGCCGGTGAACGCCTTGGTGGCCGAATTGAGCGGGAAGCGGGTGTCGCGCGAGGCAAGCACACCGTTCTCCACGTTGGCCAGCCCGTAGGCCTCGGACAACACCGTCTGCCCGTCCTTGACCACCGCGATCTGCAATCCCGGGATGCGCTGCTCCAGCATGATCTGGCGGATCAGGCGGCGGGTCTGGTCGTTGGCCTGGTCCTGGCTGGCAGAGACGGCGGCGAAGGGCAGTGCACTGATGAGCATGAGCAGGACTCGGAGCATTGGGCGGGACATGCGGAATTCCAGCGGGGCGTTGCGGATCGGATGCAGCGGGCGGGTCAAAGGTTTAAGCGCTCGGTGGTGCCTACCGTTCGTCGGCCCATGACTTCCGGGGGGTTGACTACAGTTGTCGTCAAGCTGACAGTGACGACACGTGTAGTCAAGGGAGTGGTGTCATGCGTGGCAAGACCATCGGGGACCAGGAACTGGCCCTGCTGCAGTACATCGATGAACATGCGCCGGCCAGCGTCGGCGAGGTCGCCAGTGGCTACGGCGAGGCCCGCGGCCTGGCCCGTTCCACCGTGCTGACGATGATGGAGCGGCTGCGGGCGAAGGGGTATCTTCAGCGCCGGCAGCAGGACGGCGTCTACCGCTACCAGGCCACCCGTGGCCCGCAGAGCGTGCTGCAGGGTGCCGTGGCCCAGTTCGTCGACAACACCCTGCAGGGCTCGGTGTCGCCGTTCGTGGCCTACCTGTCGCAGCGCCAGCAGGTCAGCGACAACGAACTGGCCGAGCTGGAAGCGCTGGTCGCCCAACTCCAATCGCGTCGCCACGAGGGCTGAGCCATGGACACCACGATGCTGATTCCGATGCTGGAACGGTTGGGCTGGACCAGCCTGCAGACCGTGCTGCTGGTGGCGCTGGTGTACGGCCTGTGCCGCGCGCTGCCGTCGCTGTCGGCGGCGACCCGCTGCCGCCTGTGGTGGCTGGTCTCGCTGCAGGCCGTGCTCGGCCTGTTCTGGAGCCAGCCGTTGCAGTTGGCCTGGCTGCCGGCGCCGCAGGCGGTGGCGATGACCGCGACCGACGTGGCCGCTGACATCGTCTACCCGCTGGCCCCGGAGGCCTCTGCGCAGTTGCTGGCCGCGATGCCGCTGCCCACGGCCGATGTACCGGCAGTTGCATGGTGGGCGGTCGCACTGGCCGCGCTGTGGCTGTCCGGCGTGCTGATGATGGGGCTGCGCACCTTCGGTGAGTGGCGCCGCTGCCGCGCACTGCTGGCTGCGGCGTATCCCTGCGAGGACGAGGCGCTGGTGCAGGCCCTGCAGCTGGCCTCCGACGCGCACGGCGTGCGCCCTGCGCCGCGGCTGTGGATGAGCGCGCAGGTGGACTCGCCGCAGCTGGTCGGGCCGTTCCGCCCGGTGCTGCTGCTGCCGGCCGGCGACAACGCCCTGCAGGGTGACGCGCTGGACCTGGCACTGACCCACGAACTGCAGCACCTGCAGCGCCGTGACCTGCAATGGGGCCTGCTGCCCGCGCTGGCCCAGCACCTGTTCTTCTTCCACCCGCTGCTGCGCCTGTCGGTGCGCGAATACGCCCAGGCCCGCGAGGAAGCAGTGGATGCGGCCGTGGTCGGCCAGCATGGCGCCAGCCGCCAGGCCTATGGCCGCCTGTTGCTGCAGCTGGGCGTGGCAGCGCAGCCGCATCTGGGCGTGGCCAGTGCCGCACCGAGCACCACCAGCCTCAAGCGTCGCCTGCTTTCGCTGCAGTCGCACCGGTCCTGCCCGCGTCTGCTGGCGATGGCGTTGACCGCCGTCGTGGTGGTGGTGGGCGTGGCGCCGATGCGGCTGGTCGCAGCGCCGGTGCCGCCGGCACCGCCTGCGCCTCCGGCCGCACCGAAGGTTGCTGTGCCGCGGCCGCCGAAGGCCCCGGAAGCGCCGCCCGCACCAGCCTCGGCCGCGCGCGTTCCGGCCGAGCCGGTGGCTCCCGCACCGCCCGCAGAACCGGCCGATATGGAAGAACCCTCCGGTCCTGACGATGCCGATGTGGCCGATGTCGACGATGCCGCTGGCATGGATGAGGACCATGACGGCACGACCACCACCTCCTCCATCACGACCTACGGTCGCCTCGATCTGGGCAAGTCGCCCCGGGAGGCCTTCGTGCTGGTCGATGGTGATTCGACCTTCGCCAACGGCGGCATGGACGACGTGATGGTGGCCCGCCGGCAGCTCGGCAAGGGCCCGGCGCTGTGGTTCCGCCAGGGCGACAAGCGCTATGTGGTGCGCGACCCGATGTTGATCCAGTCGCTGCAGCGCGCCTATGCCGGTGCGGCGGACCTTGGTCGCCAGCAGAGCGAACTGGGCCGCCAGCAGAGTGCGCTGGGCCGCCAGCAGGGCGACCTGGGCAAGCAGATGGGTGAGATGGGGCGTCTGCAGGGTGAAGAGGCGCGCCGCCTGGCACTGGCCGCAGCGGAGGCCGCGCGCAGTGCGATGGCCGCGCATGACATCAACCGCGAAGCGGCGGCCGAAGCGGCGAAGGCGGCGCGGGGCGCGACCAACGACGCGGCGGTTGCACGTGAGGCCGCACGTGAGGCTGCCGCCGAGGCGCGTCGTGCGATGCAGGAAGTGGACAACGAAACCGCGCGTGCCAGCCGCACCCGCGCCATGCAGCGCCTGGCCAGCCAGCAGTCTGAACTGGCCAGCCGCCAGGCGGCGCTGGGCAGCCAACAGGCCGCGTTGGGCGAGCGCCAGGCACGCGTGCATGCGCAGGCATCGCAGCAGGCGCAGCAGGTGATCGCGCGCGCACTGGCCAGTGGCAAGGCCGAGCGACTCTGATCGGTAGTGCCGGCCGCTGGCCGGCAATGGGGGGTGCCGGCAAGCGGCCGGCACTACCCTGGGAACATCAACCGCAGCTGGCGCGCTCGATGCGGTTCTGCGCATCCACCTGCACGGTCACGCGGTCCTGGCGGAAGTCCATGGTCACCGCCATGCCCGGCTTGACCACCCGTGCATTGCGCGCACCGCTGTCAGCCACCAGTTTCTTGATCGTGGCTTCATCGGCGGTCCTGCCGGTGAAGGCGTCCAGCGCCTCCGGTTTGCATTCGTGCGCGGCATCGGCCACGGGCGCTGGCGCGGGATCACGGGAGGTGCTGCTGCCGGCATGACTGCAGGCGGCCAAGGGCAGGATGGCGAGCAGGACCAGGGGATTGAGGCGCATCGTCGGGCTCCAGGCGTGGATGGTGGCGGCAGTGTCGCCGCTGCCACCGTCAGGCCGCGTCAAGGCCTATTGCCCGACCAGCGCCAGCGTCTCGCGCTCGCGCTGCTCCTCGTGCACCAATCGTTGCAGCAGCAGGGCCAGCGTCACCACATCCTGATGGTTGTGGTCGGCCACCCGGCGCAGGTTCACCGCGTCGCCGCCGCGCAGGAAGCGCAGCCATGCGCCGGGCGCTTCCGAGCCGGGCAGGTCGTCCTCGCGCACTACGCGCAGCAGCTGGCGCTCGATGGTGGACAGCCTGCAGTTCTCCCAGGTGCCGCGATAGCGGCGACGGGTGGGGTAGAGCAGGTCCACATGGTCCAGCGCGGTGATCGGATCGCGTTGGCGCGCCAGCCGGTAGCGCGCCTTCAGCAGCGGCGCATCGTAGCTGCGGCCGTTGTAGCTGCAGAACACGGTGGAGGGCTGCAGCCAGCTGGCGAAGGTGGCCAGCATCGCTTCTTCCGCAGCCATGGTGGACATCAGCAGCTGGCGGATGCGCAGGCCTTCGCCACGCTGCGGGCACACGTGCCAGTCGGCCGCGCCGATCATGAAGGCACGCGTGCCGGTGCCACCGGCCAAGCCGGTGGTTTCGGTATCAAAGAACAGCAGGTCGCGCGCAGCTACGTGCTGGTCCTCGCGCTTGGCGAAGGCCAACGACAGCGGCGCAGTCGGGATTGGTTGCGGCTGCAGCGATTCGATCAGGAACAGGCCCGGCGCGATCTCCTCGCCGGGCAGCTGACGATCCTGTGCACTGGCGCGCGCCGGCGCGGCTCCACCGCGCGAACGCAGGCCGAGCAGGCGATGCAGACCGCCCACTTCCGGCCGACGCAGCGGTGCGGGTGCCGGTGTGGAGACCGCAGCGCCGGTCGGCTTGTGGCGGATCTCCTGTTCGACCCAGGCGAACACCGAACGTTCGGCCGGTGGTTGCCGCGCATCGTTCGCGGCCACGGGTGCCGGTGGCGCAGGGGGCACGTCCGGCGCGGCCGGTGTGCTCGCCTTCGGGTCGCCGGCCTGCCGGCGCAGCAGGCGCAGCTTGTCCAGGCTCAGGCTCACGGTGCCAGCAGCTCCATCGGGTCGCGCGTGGTCACCACCACGTCGGGCACGTGCTGGCAGGCGTCGGCATCGAACAGGTCGAGCACACGCAGCGCCAGCGCGCGCGGCGAAGTCTCATCGTCTTCCTGCGCGGCCAGCACCGGGCCCACGCAGGCCGGGCAGCCGGCCCTGCAGTCGCAGCGCTGCACCAGTTCGCGCGCGCGCTGCACCAGTTCGGCCTGGCGCTGCCACAGCGGTTCGCTGAGGCCGACGCCGCCGGGGAAGTTGTCGTACAGGTACACGGTCGGCACGAACTCCTGCAGCAGCTCCACCCCACCGGGATCGCCCTCGCTGCCGCGCAGCTGGCCGCGGCCGCTCTGGTCGGCGATCGCGAACCAGGAACCATCGCCGTTGCCCACCGACTTCTGCAGGTCGCGCGCATCGGCCATCACCGCCACGGTGGCGACGATGTGCAGTGCATACGCGGCGCCGAGAAAGCCATCCAGCGCATCCTGCTTGCTGGCGAACGCGCGCAGCAGCAACGCCTGCGGCAGCTGCCACCACACCGCAGTGGTGTGCAGTTCCTGGTCGGGCAGGTTCACCGGCCCGTAGCCGATGTTCTCGTGGGTGTAATAGCGGATCTTCTTGTAGCCGGCCACGCGGCGCACCACGTGCACTTCGCCATGATGCGAATCGCCCCGGCCGGCCACGCCGCCATCGAAACGGTCCAGCACCTTGAGCTTGGTGAAGTCGATGCTGTCGGTGTAGTAGTCCACGTGGGTGCGGGTGACGTAGGCCTTGCGCCCCTCCCAGTCCAGCGTCTCCACCTGGTACGGGGTGGACTGCACCATGTGGATGGCGCCCTCGTACAGGGTGAGCGCGGCGGCGGAGTAATCGACCTCGGCGATGATCTGCTGGCGGCCATCGCTGCGGTCGACCACCACGAAGTTGCCGTCGGCCACCGCACGCAGGCTGACCGCGTTGGCCGGATAGCTGTCGGCGATCCATTCCCAGCGCTCGCCTTCGCGGTGGATCACTTCTGTCTCTGCCAGCGCTTCCAGGAATACCTCCGGATCGATCGGGCCGAAGCCATCGCCGACCCGGAACGGCAGCTCGAAGGCCGCGCAGCGGATATGGTCGAACAGGATCAGCGGCTGGTCCGGCGCGATGCGCGCGTGCTCGGGCGAGGCCTCGGCGAAGAAGTCCGGGTGGCGAACCACATACTGGTCCAGCGGCTGCGAGCTGGCCACCATCACTCCCAGTGCGGGTTGCTGGCGGCGGCCGGCGCGGCCGAAGCGCTGCCAGGTGGCCGCCACGCTGCCGGGGTAGCCGTTGAGGATGACCACGTCCAGACTGCCGATATCCACGCCCAGTTCCAGCGCCGACGTGCTGACGATGCCGTCGGTGTTGCCGGCACGCATCGCGCGCTCGGTCTCGCGCCGCTCGGTGGGCAGGTAGCCACCGCGGTAGGCGCGGATGCGCGGCGGTTTGCGCGGGTCGTGGTCGAAGATGTCCTTCAGGTACTTGGTCAGCACTTCCACCATCAAACGTGTCTGCGCGAACACCAGGGTCTTCAGCCCGGACTTGATCGCGATGCGCGCGATGCGGTTGCTCTGTGAGCGCGCCGAGGCGCGCAGGCCCAGGTCCGGATTGATCACCGGCGGGTTCCACAGCAGCACCTGTTTCGGCCCGCTGGGCGCACCGGATTCAGTGATGGCAGTCACCGGGGCCTCGATCAGCGCCTCGGCATGCGCCTGTGGGTTGCCGATGGTGGCCGAGCACAGGATGAACTGCGGTTGCACGCCGTAGAACGCGCAGATGCGCTTGAGCCGGCGCAGCACGTTGGTGACGTGGCTGCCGAACACGCCGCGATAGGTATGCACTTCGTCGATGACGATGTAGCGCAGGTTCTCGAAGAACTGCGCCCACTTGGTGTGATGCGGCAGGATGGCCTGGTGCAGCATGTCCGGGTTGGACACCACGATGTCGCCATGCAGGCGGATGGCCTGTCGTGCATCGCCGGGCGTGTCGCCATCGAAGGTGAAGGCCTTTACGCCCAGATCGCCGGCGCGGTTGAGTTCCAGCAGCTCGGCCACCTGGTCCTGGGCCAGTGCCTTGGTCGGGAACAGGTACAGCGCCTTGGCCTTGTCCTGCATTGCCGCGCTGACCACCGGCAGGGTGTAGCACAGCGACTTGCCGCTGGCGGTGGGGGTGACGATGGCCACGTGCTCGCCGCGCTGGCTGGCCTCCCAGGCTTCGGCCTGGTGGCTGTAGAGCTGTTCGATGCCACGCGCCTTCAGGGCGGCGGCCAGGGCAGGCGGAACTGAATCGGGAATGGGCGCATAGCGGCCTTCGCGGCCGGGAATGGCAAAGCTGCCGGTGATGCGGTCCTGGTAGCGGCGCTGCAGGCGCGCGCTGAGCAGGGCGCCGTCGCGGGCGGGCAGGCCGTCGCGCGTGGCGAGCTTCTGCTCGGCATCGGCGGTGCGCTTGGCGAGTTCGTAGGCCATGGAAGATGGAGCCGGGACGGATTGCGAGGGGTCACATGGCACCACACTCACGTCTCAGGATGTGAGACACCGTACACGGAGGGCGTGAACCGTTCAGTGCCCGCGTCCCGTGGCGTCGCCGCATCTCCCCTGGCTGAACAGCTGCCAGTGCAGCAACGAAATCTGAAGCCGGCATCCGTATCCTTGGGCGCTGGACGCAACCAACAGGTGGATGGCTGTGGCACGACGTGGAACGCAGGGAGCCCTCCTGGCCGGCATGCTGCTGGCCGGCATCGCGCAGGCGCAGCAGGCCACGCCGGTGGCGGTGCCCGATCCTGCGCCCGTTCCCCCGGTGGATGCTTCGGCGGCAACCACCGCACCGATCTCCACCGCTCTGCCGCAGGACAACGTCACCACCCTCGGCGAAGTGCGTGCGCTCAAGCCGGAAGAGGAGCCGCTGGATCTTTACCGCTTCAAGAACCCGGTGAAGTTCGGCGACAACCGCTTCAGCCGTGACTGGAGCGAACCGCCATCGCCGGAGCAGGTGAGCATGGGTGGCGGCTACATCATGATGGGCGTGGTCAAGGGTGTGATGGCGGCGGCCAAGGGGATCAACAAACTCACCGGCGGGCCTTCGCAGATCCAGGCCGCGGTGGCGCGGCCACCGCCGGAGCTGAGTGCCGAACAGCAGCAGCGTGCGCTGCGGTTCTCCCAGGAGCAAGGTGCGGGTGATGCGTCGCCGGTGAAGTAGGCCGGTATATCCTGCCGGCTTCCCCACCAATAGTGCTGCCATGTTCCTGCGTTCGATCTGCCTGATGGCCGCGTTGCTGCCGGCCTCCGCCTTCGCTTCCGGCATCGCCGATGACGGCGCCTGCCGCAATGGCGCGTTCCCGTCCGAACAGAGCCGGTTTGCACTGGCGCGGGTGGTCGATGCACCGCGCCTGTACCTGCTTGGCGACATGGACGGCTGCCCGGCCAAGGGCGAGCCGGCCTGCCGACAGCGCAGCTATGTGGTCAACGGCGATACGGTGGTGACCGGGCGCGACCTGGGCGCTTATCGCTGCGCGTTCTTCCCGAACAGGGTGGGTGGCAGTGCCGGCTGGGTGGACCGCAGCAAACTGCAGCCATTGCCGGTGGCCGTGCCGTCGCTGCAGGACTGGGCGGGTAACTGGAAGGACGGCGACAACGGCCTGCGCATCACCGTGCAGGGTGGGCAACTGCATGTGGAGGGGGACGCCTACTGGCCCTCCGCCAACCCCACGCCGGAGCAGCGTCCCTACGGACCGAACATGGGCCAGGTGGAAGCGCGCGCCGCGCCGCGCGGTGCCGACGTCGAGTTCGTCGAGGATACCTGCAAGGTACGCGTGCATTCGCTGGGCGAGGTGCTGATCGTGGCCGACAACAGCGAATGCGGTGGCATGAACGTGCGCTTCAACGGCGTGTACCGGCGCGCGGGCTCGCGTTGAAGAACGCCTGACGGAGGGGGTCAGAGCCCTTTCGCGGGCGAAAGGGATCCGACCCCGGGTCAGCGCCGCCGTTCCAGCCACCACAGCAGCGATGCGCACAACACGAACGCCAGCCACCACGGCCAGCGTGAGCCCGGCACGGGCTGCATCACCGACGCGTTCGCCGACGTGCTGGAGGCCAACGCCTGCGTGGTCGCATCGATCATCGCCTGTCGATGCAGTGCGGGTGCGTCCTTCGGGTCGAACACATAGCGCCAGACAACGCCGTCGCCATGCTGCAGGCGCTGCCAGCCTGCCTCACGGGGCCACCAGCCGGCGCAGCGCAGCGCCGACGTTGCACCATCGGCGATCAGCGGCACGCTGTCGCCACGCGGGTTGAAGGCCTGCAGCGGCGCCTGCACGCCGCACAGCGCCTGCCGTTCGCCTGCCCAGCTGATGGGCTGTGGTGACCACAGCGCATCACCGCTGCCCTGCGCGCGTGCCAGCGTCGCAACCACGTCGCTCCACAGTTCGCCGTGGCGGTCATCGCGGCCTGCCAGCACCCAGCGCCAGCTGTCGGTCAGCGGCAGCTGGCCGATGCGGCCCTTGCCGACCGCGCGCCAGCCGCCGACGGCCTGGCCGCCCCGATCGTGCAGCAGCGCGTTGCTGCCCGGCGCCTGCAACGCCAGTGCTTCCAGCGAAGGCAGCGCGGCACTGTGCGAGCTGCGGTCGGCCTCTTCGCCGTAGCCGGTCGGCAATGTGCCAGCGGCGAGCGGGCCACGGCGTGCGGCGAGGATCGCGCTTTCGCCATCGCCGGGAAGTTCGAGGGGGTGGCTGCTGCCATCACCCTGCACTGGCAGGCCCAGATCGCGAAGGCGTTGCCGCGCGCTGGCCGAAGGTGCGCCCGCACTGCGCACCAGCACGCCCAGTCCATCGCGCAGCGCCTGGCGCACGGCGGCCAGCTGGCCCGCACTCAATGCCGCCAGGCTGCGCTCGTCCAGCAGCAACAGATCGCTGCGCGTGAGCGATGCTGCATCGATCGACACCGCGCCATCGCCGATGCTGAGTCCGGCCCCGGTATCCGCCTGCACCTGCACACGGATGCCTGCATCGGCTGCCCAGCGCCGCAGGTACTTCAGCTCTGGACCTGGCGCGCCGGCGCGCACCAGCAGGCGCAGCGGTGCCGACGGCAGGGTCTGCTGCGGCACCGGTACGCTGTCCACCACATGGCCGTCGGCATCGAGCAGGCGCAGCTGGAACACGCTGCGGCCTTCGGCGCGGGCGACACCACTCAGCTGCACGCGGCCGTCGTCGGCAACCTCCGTGCGATCGACCACGCTGTCGGCCGGGTCGAGCAGTTCGGCCTTCGCCTTGGCCGCGCCACGCGCCTGTGCCTGCACGTCGAAGCGGGCACCGGGTGCGACATCGGCCGGCGGCTGCAGCGCGATCCAGCCGCGCGGCTCCGGTGCAGCCTGCCAACGCACATCCGGCGGCAGCACCGCGTCGCGGTCACGTGCGACCAGGCCCGCACCGACCAGCGTCAGCGTGGCGGCCGGATGCTGGCGCAGCGCGGTGGCCAGGTCGGGTACGCGCTGTGCGCCGGGCACATCGGCAGCTTCCGGCAACAGCAACAGCGGGCCTTCGCTGGCCGGGAGTACGCCGGCCTTGCCCGCATCGACGCCAAGCACGACCAGCCCGCCTGCGGGCTGCTGGCGGGTGGGGGGCGCCAGGCAGAAATACAGCAGCGTGGCGACGACGATCTGCAGTGCGATCACGACCCACCGGCGGCCGGGGTGCGCAGTGTCCGCACGCAGCTGGCGCACGCTGGCGATGACCACGATCAGAGCGAGTACCGGTGCAATCCACAGGTTCACAGCGGAGGCGTTCATGGCTGCGCCTCCAGCGCGTCGAGGTAGCGCTGGCCCATCACATCGGCGGCACTGCGCCGCATCGCCTGTGGCAGCGGACGCTGCAGCGCCCGCCACAACTGTGCGCGCAGGCGCTGGCGACAGTCGCCGCAGTCGGGCTCGATGCGCAGCTGCTCGATGGCCGCAGCCAGATCGAGTGCATCGGGCAGGTAGGCGGCGTTGCGCTGCTGCCAGGCCGCCAGCGCATCGAGATCCGGTGCGCCGTTGTCATCACCGAGGCGTTGCCAGGCTTCAACGATGGCCGGGTCCGGCGGGGTTCGCGCGGCCAACGGCAGTTCACGACTGGCCAGTCCGGCGCGATCACCGCCCAGCCGGCGGCTTTCATCAATGGGTGGCAGCTCCGGCCCGACCCGGGCCAGGTAGATGCGCTCGGCCTGCTGCACCTGCTTGATGAAGCCCAGCGCCTTGTAGGCAAATGGCAGCGCCTGCTCCGGGCGGCCCTGGCGCAGCTCGCCTTCGGCCGACCACATCTGGTCCAGCGCGGCCTTCAACGTGGCGCGGGTCTGCGGATCGAGCAGGGTGGTCGCCTCGGCGTGGTCATGGGTGTGCCCGTATTCGGAAAGCACGTCGGTCTCGCTGCCGAACACCGGCGGGATATCTGCGTTGGCTGTACTGCCATGATCGTGGCCATGGTCGTCTTGCGCGCCGGCCTGCGCGCCATGGTCGTGTCCGTGATCGTCGTTGTGGCCGTCTGCGGTCGGCGCGTCGCTGGTGGGCAGGTCGCTGGTCGGCGGCGGCTTCGCCGCACCTTCGCTTTCCTCGCCCAGGAACTGGCCGTAGCGCAGGCGCAGGATGCGCTGGTCGACACCGATCGCATCGCTGCGCTTCACGAAGTCCTCGGCGGCCAGGCTGCGTCGCTGCCGGATCAGCGCTTCGACATCGATGATGATCTGCCGCTGGCTGCGGAAGTACGCAGGCAGAGTCTTCTTGATGCGGCCCTCGAGCTCTGCACCGAGCGCGACTTCGGCGCTGGGCAGGCGCAGGATCACGCTGCTGCTGCGCCCGGTCTGCGGCGTGGGTGCATGATTGTCGCGTACCTCCAGCTGGGCGATCACATCGTTGCCAGGCTGCGCGCCCAGCGCAGCCAGATCAAGGGTGTGGGCGAAACGCCGCGCGGTGGCTTCGCCGCTGCCGGCAAGCGTGACGCTGCGCTTCACGAAGGTGATGTTCTCACCGCTGCCCTGGGTAGTGGTGATCGACAGCGTTGCCTGCGCCGCGACACCGTAATCGTCGCTGGCCTCGAAGCGCAGTGCCCACTGCCGTTGCCCCGGCGTGCCCAGCACCAGGCTGGCCGTGGGCTCCAGTACGCGCACGCTGGGTGCACGGTCGGCCACCACATCCAGCCGATGCAGGCGGGTCTCTGCCAGTGCCGGTTCGCTCACCACGCGGTACAGCAGCGGCATACGCGCCACATCCTGCGCCTGCCATTGTCCTTCGCGCTCGCTCAGTGGCAACCGGCGACCATCGTGGAACTGCAGCCATGCCCTGTCCGGGGCGCGGTCGAAGCGCAGGGACCAGGACAGCCGGCTGTCGGCGGCAACCTTCGCATCCAGCGCATTCTGGGTGAGCGTGGCCTGGCCGGTATAGGCTGGCGCGTCGATGCGCAGGCGGGTGGACTGCAGGCGCAGCGGGCCCGCAGCAGCAGCGCTGCCAGGCGCCGGCGTGCGGACAGGCACGGAGCCGGGGCTGGAACGTGGCCAGCCGAATGCCAGCACAACAATGGCCAGGCCTGCGATCCAGCACAGCGCCAATGCCCCACGCGGCCAGCGTGGACGCAGCTCCGGCATCGCGCATTCCAGCATGGCCAGCACATGCGTGCGCTGGCGCTGCTGCAGCGGATTGAGCGTGGCGGCATCGGCGAACAGCAGATCGGCACTGTCCTCGCTGGCACCGCTGCCATCGAGCTGGCGCTGCAGCCACTGCCGGTCCAGCTGGCGGGCACGCGCAGTGACGAAGACCGCGCAGGTGAGCAGGCTGACCGTGCCGACGACGCAGGCGATATCGAAGCCTGCAAGACGCAGGGCCAGCACCGCGGCGGCCAATGCCCATGGCAGGCCCAACAGCAGGGTGATGAGCGCACGGCGGCGGCGTGCGCGTTGCCAGGCGTGCTGCAGGGTGTTCATGCGGCCACCCTGCGCCGGGTGCTGCTGGCCATCCAGCGTTCCAGCGCGAACAGCAGCACGACGGCCAGCAACAGCCAAGGCGTGGGCTCACGCAGCGGTGGTGTTGCAGCAGGCAATGCGGCCCGCTGCGGTGCCTGGTCACGTGCATCGCCCAGGCGCGGGGCCGTAGGCGGCTGCAGCGCCAGCAGCAGGGCACGTGGCAGGCGCGGATCGCGCAGCGCAGGGTTGCTGGCGGCATTCCAGCCACCCGGCAGCGCCAGCAGATAGCCGTGGCCGATGCGTTGCTGCCACAGCAGCGGTGCGCCCTCGGCATCGCGCAGCAGGATGCTCGCGCTGGCAGCAGGCTTGCCGGCAGTCATGACACGACCGCCGCCGCGCAGCCACGCCTGCCAGTTCGCCGGCAGTGCATCGCTGCGGCTCCACACGCCGATCTCGCCGCGCTCCGGCAGGGCATCTGCCGGCAGCGGAGCAAGCGGTGCCTGCACGCCCCACGCGCGCTGCAGTGCGTTCAACCAGCGCTGGGCAGTGGCCGAAGCATCGCTGTGCACGCGCAGGCGCGGCGACGTCGCGGCACTCGGTTGCGCAGTGACCGGTATCGGCTGCGTGTGCCATTGCACGTCGCGCGACAGCTGCAGGCGGGCGCCATCCAGGCTGGGCAGGGGATCGGGAACGTGCACGGTCAATGCGGTGCCAACGGGCAGCTGCGCGTCCAGTTCGCGCAACAGGCTGGGCAGGGGGGCGGTTGATGCAGATGGCGCCTGATCGATGCCGGGGAAGCCGGGTGCCAGCCAGTGCCAGTTGCCATCCTCGGCCGTTCCACGCAGGGCCGTAGCATCCAGTCCCGGCGCTACCACGGTCCATGCAGCGGGAGGCGCCGTCGGGCCAGTCAACGCAGGTCGTGCCAGCAGCAGGGCCAGCGCGGCCAGCAACAGCAGGCGCACCAGCAGCAACGGCCAGTCATCGAAGCGGATGCGCTGGCGCGGCCGCATCTGCGCGCGCAGCCAGCGCAGCGCGGCGAAATCCAGTGGCGTGTAGGGATGGCGGCGGGCCAGGTGGATCAGCAGCGGCAGCAACCCTGCAGCGAGCGCGGCCAGGCCGAGCGGGAACAGCAGGGTCATGCATCGCCCCCACGGCCAAACAACGCCTGCAGCGCCTGGTCCAGCGGCTGGTCGAGCCAGCCGGTGGCACTGGCAATCCCGTTGGCCTGCAGGCGCGCATGCAATGCGCTGCGTGCGTCGACGAAGCGCTGCAGGTAGTCAGCGCGGATCGCCGCACCATCGCCCAGCAGTTCCTCGCCGGTCTCCGGGTCGCGGAAGCGGTGGCCGGCGTCGAATGGGAAGTCGCGCTCGTCGGCGGTGAGGATCTGCAGCAGTGCCACTTCGCGGCACGCGCTGGCCAGTTGTTCCAGCAGCACGATGCCGGCGTCGTCGAAGCCGTCGCCGATTGCCAGCAGCAGGTCGCCCGGGCGCACGCGCTCCCACAGCGGCCGAAGGCGATCGGCCGCAGGCCAGGCGCCGCGCGCCTGCAGGGCATGCAGTTGCAGATGCACGCGATCACGCTGGCGTGCGCCGTTCGCCGCGGGCACCAGTTGCAGGCCAGCGCCATTGATCGCCAGCAGGCCGAAGCGATCACCCTGTTGCAGGGCCAGTTCAACCAGGCACGCGGCCACGCCACGCATGTGTTCCAGGCGCGTGCGCTGCGGTACCGCGCGATCAGCCTGGCCGGCCGAGGCGGTGGCATCGAGCAGCAGCCAGACCGTGATCGGGCTTTCGCGTTCGGACTCGCGCACGAAGAAGCGGTCCGAGCGTGCATACAGCTTCCAGTCGATCTGGCGGAGTTCGTCACCAGGCTCATAGGCACGGTACTGGGCGAATTCGAGGCCGGCACCGCGGCTGCGGCTGGCGTGCTGGCCGATGCCGCTTGCACCGCTGGCCAGGCGCGGCCGCAGCCGCAACATGCGCAAGCGCGCACGCAGTTCCGGCGGCAGGGTCAACGGCGTACCTGCGTTCACGCGTGGCTCAACCCGGGAAGGGCACGGCCTGCAGCAGCGCGGCGACCACGTCGTCGGCACGCTTCTGCTCGGCCTCGGCGGCGAACGACAGCAGCAGGCGATGGCGCATCACCGGCGCGGCCAGCGCCTGCACGTCCTCGCGGGTGGCGGCGAAACGGCCCTGCAGCAGTGCGCGTGCCTTCGCTGCCAGCACCAGCGACTGGCCGGCACGCGGGCCCGCACCCCACTTCACCCATTGGTTGATCGCCGCCGGAGCACCGTCGCCGGGCCGGCTGGCGCGCACCAGGCGGGTGATCCAGGCGAGCACATCCGGGCTGACATGCACCTGGCGCACCGCGGCCTGCAGCGCGATCACCGCGTCGGCATCCATCACCTTCGGCACCGCGTCGGTGGCACCGCCGGTGGTCTGTTCCAGGATCTGCCGCTCCTCGTCTTCGCTGGGGTAATCCACCAGCACGTGCAGCAGGAAGCGGTCCAGCTGCGCTTCCGGCAGCGGGTAGGTTCCGGCCTGCTCGATCGGGTTCTGCGTGGCCAGCACGAAGAACGGCGCGGGCAGCGCGTAGGTGGTACCAGCGTAGCTGACCGTGCGTTCCTGCATCGCTTCCAGCAGTGCGGCCTGGGTCTTGGGTGGGGTGCGGTTGAGTTCGTCAGCCAGCAGCAGGTGGGTGAAGATCGGGCCCTGCTGGAAGCGGAAGTGGCGATGGCCGGTGCCGTGGTCTTCCTCCAGCAGCTCGGTGCCGAGGATGTCGCTGGGCATCAGGTCGGGGGTGAACTGCACGCGCCGGAACTGCAGCTCCAGTGCCTGGCCGAGCGAGCGCACCAGCAGGGTCTTGCCGAGCCCGGGTGCGCCTTCCAGCAGGCAGTGACCGCCGGCCAGCAGGCCGATCAGCAGCTGCTCGACCACGGCGTTCTGGCCCACCACGGCGCGTGCGAGCGCGGCGCGCAGCTCATCCAGGCGCGGCAGCAGGGAATCGAGGTCGGGGGAGGTCATGGGCGTGCAGGTCCTGTCAGTTGTTCAACGCGTACATCACGATGTTGACGCCGAAGCGGGTGTTGTCTTCGGCCAGGAAGCGCTTGTTGCGCCAGTCGTAGTCCCACTCGCAGCCGTAGTCCTTGTTGCTGTACAGCAGGCCCAGGCGGCCGTCGACCTCGATGCCCTTCAGGTAGTCGTGCACCAGGTCGTCGCCCCAGCCGTTGAGTTCGAAGCTGGTGGCAGGCGGGCCATCCGGGAAGCGGAAGAAACTGCGGTACAGCGGGTGGCTGTTGGGCAGCTTCTGCAATGCCCTGGGCCCGAACAGGCGACCCATCTGCGCCTCGAACGAGGTAGCGAACAGGCCGTCGATATCGTGGTTGCAGTCGTCGACGAAGACGAAGCCGCCATTGCGCACGTAGCGCACAAAGTTCTGCCGCTCGGCGGCGTTGAACTCCACCAGCGTGTGCCCGGCCAGGTAGCAGAACGGCGCTTCCAGCATGCGTGGGTCGGCCAGCGCCACCACGTGTTCCTGCGGGTCCACGCGCAGCGAGGTGTAGTCGATCAGCGAGGTGATCAGGTTGGACGGCATGCGCGCGTCCACGTCCCAGTCACCGGAGTCGTACTGAAGGCGGGTGAACCAGAAGTCGTAGCGCGAACTGCGCGGGCCTGCCTGTGCCCAGGTTGGCAGCGCCGCCGCCGAAGCGGCAGCGGCCAACCAGCGCAGGCAGGCCCGGCGATCCATCAGACCGCGTCGGACAGCGAAGTGAAGGTGAAATCGCGCAGCTTCATCGGCGGGATCATCATCACGTAGCTGGATTCATCACCGGCCACGCGCACCGGCTTGCCCAGCTCTTCGATGTTGTTGAGCATGATCACCGGCGATTCGTTGAAGCGGAAGTTCTTCACCGGATGCTTGATCTGGCCGTTCTCGATGTAGAAGGTGCCGTCGCGGGTCAGGCCGGTCAGCAGCACGGTCTGCGGATCGACCATGCGGATGTACCAGGTGCGGGTGACCAGGATGCCCTTCTGGGTGCCGCGAACCAGTTCGGCGGTGCTCTTGTCGCCACCGCTCATCAGCAAGTTGCCCGGCGACGCCTTGGCGGTCTTGCCCTGCTTCTGCGCCCAGAAGCGCGAGTAGTCCAGGTTGGCGATCCTGCCGTTCTCGATGATGGCCATGCGCTCGCGGGGCAGGCCCTCGTTGTCCCACGGCAGCACCGGTGCGTCCGGGTGCCATGGGTCGGCGATCATGGTCACGCGCGGGTCGTAGACCTGCTCGCCCAGCTTGTTGCCGCCGCCCTTCTTGGACAGGAAGCTGCGGCCTTCATCGGCCGAGCGTGCGCTGAAGAAGTTCATCATGAAGCTGATCAGGCCGGCCGCCGCAGCCGGCTCCAGGATCACCGTGTACTTGCCCGGTTCCAGCGCTTTGGCTTCGGCCGATTCGGTGGCCTTGCGCATGGCGATGCGGATGTCCTGGTCCGCCTTGAAGTCAGCCGCATCCTTCAGGTTGCGGCCGACCCAGCCCGAACCACGGCCATCCTCGGTGCGCACGGTGCAGGTGTAATTGAAGTTGGTGGTGCGCTGGTAGGCGAAGTTGCCGTTGCTGTTGGCAGTGGCCTGGAAGCCCTGGCCGTCTTCGAGGAAGCCGGCGGCGATCAGGCCATGGCCACGGCAGGGCGCGATTGAATCTGCGGCAACCTTGGCACGGAACGCCGGATCGATCGCGGCAGTGGATTCGCTGAAGGTGGGGCTGGCGCGGTAGGTCTGCTTGCCGATGGCCGGCATGAACTCCGGGTTTTCCGGGGCCAGGCGGGCCAGGTCTTCGGCACGGCGCACCACGCGTTCCAGCGCGGCATCGTCGAACTCGTTGATCGAGGCCGTGCCGACGCGCTTGCCGAAGGCAACGGTGACCGCCAGTTCGGTGTTGTCGACGATGCCGCTGGTGGAGACATTGTTCAGTGCGAAACGGATGTTGCCGTCGATCGCGCCGGCCAGCACGGCGGTGCATTCGTCGGCCTTGGACAGGGCGATGACCTTGTCGAGGATGGCCTTGGCCTGGGCTTCGGTGAAGATACTCATGGTGTAAGGGCTCCTGACCGATCAGCCGAGGCTGCGTGCGGTGTTGATGACGTTGATGCCGTTGAAGCGCGCGGTGGACGAACCGTGCGAGACCGCCGAGACCTGGCCCGGCTGGCCCTTGCCGTCGAAGAACGAACCGCCCAGGCGGTAGTCACGCTCGTCGGCCACGGCGGTGCAGGCGTTCCAGAACTCCGGCGTGCGGATCTGGTAGGCCACGTCTTCCAGCATGCGGGTGATCTGGCCGTTCTTGATCTCGTAGAACAGCTGGCCGCCGAACTGCGCGTTGTAGCGCTGCTGGTCGATCGAGAACGAACCATCACCGATGATGTAGATGCCGTTCTCCACGTCCTTGATCAGGTCCGGCACGCTCAATGGCTTCTTGCCCGGTGCCATCGACACGTTGGCCATGCGCTGGAACTGCACGCTGGACCACGAGTCGGCATAGCAGCAGCCGTCGGACTCGGTCTTGCCGAGGATGTGGGCCTGGTCGCGGATGGTCTGGTAGTCCACCAGCTTGCCGTTGCTGATCAGGTCCCAGCGCTTGCACTTCACGCCTTCATCGTCGTACGCCACTGCGCCGAGGCTGCCCGGCTGGGTCTTGTCGGCGAAGATGTTGACCAGTTCGCTGCCGTACTGGAAATGCTGTTCGCGCTTGTCCAGGGTGGCGAAGCTGGTGCCGGCGTAGTTGGCCTCGTAGCCAAGCACGCGGTCCAGCTCCAGCGGATGGCCGATCGACTCGTGGATGGTCAGCCAGGTGTGCGACGGGTCGAGCACCAGGTCGTACTTGCCCGGCTTCACCGACGGTGCCTTCAGCTTTTCCTGCGCCTGCCTGGCAGCGGCGATGGCGTCTTCCTTCATGTCGTAGGAAGAACTGTAGTTGACCACGCCATTGGGGCCGACCACCTTGCCCGCGGCGGCGCCATCCAGGTACTCGTAGCCCAGGCCCATCGGCGAGGACAGGCCCGAACGGGTGCGGAACTTGCCGCTGGACTTGTCGATGGCGGTGACCGTCATCGGCGCCCAGATACGGTGCACGTCCTGGTCGATGTAGGAGCCGTCGGTGGAGGCGAAGTACTTCTGCTCGTTGACCAGGAACAGCATCGAGTTGACGAAGCTGGCACCGGCGCCCATTGCGGCGGCGTTGACGTCCAGCAGCAGGCCGACCTTGTCCTTGATCGGCACGTCCATCGCATTCTTGCGGATCGGCGTGCGCCAGCTCACCTCACCGACGCCCGGCGCCTTGGCCAGCTGCACCGGCGCGGTCTGCACGCCGGCATTGGCCTTGGCGATCGCCGCCGCCTGCTGCGCGGCCTTGGCCACATCGGCCGTACCCAGCGCATTGGTGGCGGCAAAGCCCCAGGCACCGTTGACGATCACGCGGATGCCCACGCCGGTGGACTCGGTGTTCACCACGTTCTGCACCTTGTCCTCGCGGGTGATCACGAACTGCCGCAGGTAGCGGCCGATGCGCACGTCGCAGTAGGTGGCGCCGGCCTGGCGGGCGGCGGCCAGCGCCGCATCGGCCAGGCGCTTCTTCAGCCCCAGGTCCAGCGAGCTCTGCAGCTGTTCGGCGGCGATCACCTTGCCGAAGAAGGAGGGCACGATCAGCCCGCCCGCGGTAAGCCCGGTCAGGGCCAGGAAGTCACGTCTTTGCAAGGCTGCTCTCCATGTCGAAGGATGGGTGGCTCAAGCGCCGAGACTGCGCGCGGTGTTGATGATGTTGATGCCGTTGAAGCGGGTGGTGGACGAACCGTGCGAGACCGCCGAGACCTGGCCGGGCTGGCCCTTGCCGTCGAAGAACGAACCGCCCAGGCGGAAGTCGCGTTCATCGCAGATGGCGGTGCAGGCATTCCAGAACTCCGGCGTTCGGATCTGGTAGGCCGCATCCTCGACCATGCCGGCGATCTTTCCGTCCTTGATCTGGTAGTACAGCTGGCCGCCGAACTGCGCGTTGTAGCGCTGCTGGTCGATCGAATACGAACCGCGGCCGTGGATCCAGATGCCGTTCTCCACGTCCTTGATCATGTCCTCGACGCTGAGCGGCTGCTTGCCCGGCGCCAGGGAGACATTGGCCATGCGCTGGAACTGCACGCTGGACCAGGAATCGGCATAGCTGCAGCCATGCGATGCATCGCGGCCGAGGATATGGGCCTCGTCGCGGGTGGCCTGGTAGTCAACCAGGATGCCGTCGCGCACCAGGTCCCAACGCTGCGTCTTCACCCCTTCATCGTCGTAGCCGACGGCGCCGAGGCTACCCGGCTGGGTCTTGTCGGCGAAGAAGGTGACGATGTCGCTGCCCCAGCGGAAACCCGCATCGCGCTTGTCCAGGGTGGCGAAGCTGGTGCCGGCGTAGTTGGCTTCGTAGCCGAGCACGCGGTCCAGCTCCAGCGGGTGGCCGACGTTCTCGTGGATGGTCAGGAACAGGTTGGACGGGTCCAGCACCAGGTCGTACTTGCCGGGCTTTACCGACGGCGCCTTCAGCTTCTCGCGGGCGTGGCGGGCGGCCGCGATGGCGTCCTCGACCGGGTCGTAGGAATCGCGGTAGGCGGTGATGCCGCCGGGCAGCTGCACCTTGCCACTCGCATCGCCATCGAGGAACTCGTAGCCCATGCCCATCGGCGAGGACAGGCCAGCGCGGGTACGGAACCTGCCGCTGGCCTTGTCGATGGCGGTGGCGGTGAACGGCAGCCAGATGCGGTGGATGTCCTGGTCGATGAACGAGCCGTCGCTGGAGGCGAAGTACTTCTGTTCGTTGACCAGGAACAGGGTGGAATTGATGTAGTCGGCACCCGCATTCAGCGCGGCGGCGTTGAGCGCCAGAAGCAGTTCGACCTTGTCCTGGATCGGCACCGCCATTGCGTTCCTGCGGACGGGCGTCTGCCAGCGCACCTCACCGACCGAGGGTGTCGGCGCCAGCTGCACCGGCCGGGTCTGGATGCTGGCGTTGGCACGGGCGATCGCCGCAGCCTGCTCGACCGCAGCGCGTACGGCGGCCTCGGTCTGCTGATGGGTCGCGGCGAAGCCCCAGGCGCCGTTGACGATCACGCGCACGCCCACGCCGGACGACTCGCGGTTGGTCACATTGCCGACCTGGTGTTCGCGGGTGATGACCGACTGGTTGAGATAGCGGCCGATGCGGACATCGCAGTAGCTGGCCTTGGCGGTGCGTGCGGCGGCCAGCGCCACGTCCGCCAGGCGCCTGCGCTGGGCGGTATCGACCGGGGCAAGCAGCTGCTCGGCGGCGATGGCACGGGAATGCGGCAGCAGCAGGCCCGCCAGGCCCAGACCGGAAAAAGCCAGGAACTCACGTCGTTGCACAGCGTTTCTCTCTCTCGCTTGCGTGCGGTTGGCAATGGGCCGGACCGATCACGTCAACTCCTCGACTTTCGCCAGCGCGGGGCGTGGGGACAAGTGACTGCAGTCATGGTTGGGAGGGTTTCGGCAGGGCTTGCAGCCCTGCACCTGCTCAATGCAACGGCCAGAGCCAGAGCCAGAGCCAGAGCCAGAGCGGCATTCCGTGGGATGGCGGGGCGATGTCGGATTGCGGGGACGCCGCAAGTACGTCCGTGTAGGCTTGGCAGCCGCATCCATGCGGCTGACACCCCGCAATCCGACACCGCCCCACCTTCGACAGGTTCACTCGGCTGTTGGTAGGTGTCGACCTTGGTCGACACGTCTGTCAGATATCGAAATGTATCCGGGGTCAGATCCGTTTTCCTGCGGAAAACGGATCTGAACCCAGGAGCCGTTCCAACAGATCGCAGAAAACTGTCGAAGGAGGGGTGGGTCCGGTTGCGGGGGTGACCGCGGCATGGATGCCGCGGCCAAGCCCCCACGGACGGGTTTACGGCGTCCCCCGCAACCGGACCCACCCCGCCATCCCACAGGAAGCCCGCTGTTGCTGTTGCTTTGGCTGTTGCCGTTGTTCCGGCTTCTGCGGGTGCAGGGCGCAGCCCTGCCGAGCAACACCCCCTCGTGCACAATGGAGCCGACCCCGCCTGGACCCCGTCCTGATGTCGAGCAAGCCGTATTCAGAAGCCTGCGAGCGCAACCGCGAACCCATCGCCACCGCACTCGACCCGTGGATGGGCGACCGCCGTCGGGTGCTGGAGATCGGCAGTGGCACCGGCCAGCATGCGGCCTTCTTCGCCGAGCGCTGGCCGTGGCTGCGCTGGCAGCCCAGTGATCATCCGGACCATCTGCCCGGCATCGAGGCCTGGCGTGCGGAGACCGCGCTGCTGAACCTGTTGCCGCCGCTGGCGTTGCAGGTGGAACTGCCACCGGCGCCTGGGCTCAGCCTGCCACAGGGCAGCACGTTCGACGCCGCATTCAGCGCCAACACGCTGCACATCATGAGCTGGGAACACGTGCAGGCACTGTTCGTCGCGCTGCCACCGGCGCTGCGTCATGGTGCGCTGCTGGCGGTGTATGGCCCGCTCAACTACGGCGGCCGCTACACCAGCGACAGCAACGCGCAGTTCGATGCCTGGCTGAAGGCACGTGATCCGCGCAGCGGCATCCGCGATAGCGAAGCGGTGCAGGCGCTGGCCGCCGACCACGGATTCACCCGACTGGGGGATGTGGCGATGCCGGCCAACAACCGCCTGCTGCTGTGGCGGCTGGGCTGAACCGCCGGTAGTACCGGCCGCTGGCCGGCAACCGATTGCCAGGAGGGATGCCGGCCAGCAGCCGGCACGACCATCAGGCCACCTGCACGATGTGCAGTGCCTTCGGATTCCGCCACTGCGCCAGCAGCGTGGCTTCCCGCGCCTTGGCCTGCGCGAAGTGGGCTTCCTTGACGTGGCCGAAGCCGCGGATGTGTTCGGGGATGCTGGCAATCTCCACCGCCAGCGCCAGGCGGTCGTCATCCAGGCCATCCAGCAGCACCTGCACGGTCGCCTCGTAGTCACCGATCAGCTTGCGCTCCATGCGACGTTCCTCGGTGCGGCCGAACACGTCGAGTCGGCCGCCACGCAGGAACTTCAGTTTCGCCAGCAGGCCGAACGCCTTGAACATCCACGGGCCGTATTCCTTCTTCAGCAACCGGCCCTGCTCGTCCTTCTTCGCGAACAGCGGCGGCGCCAGGTGGAAGCGCAGCTGGTAATCGCCCTCGAACTGCTGCTGCAGGCGGCGCTGGAAGTCACCGCTGGTGTACAGGCGGGCCACTTCGTACTCGTCCTTGTAGGCCATCAGCTTGAACAGGTAGCGGGCTACCGTCTCGGTCAACGCAGTGGAACCGCCGATGCGCTCGGCTTCGGCGGCGCGCACGCGCTCGACCAGGCTGCGGTAGCGGTTGGCATAGGCAGCATCCTGGTAATCGACCAGGAAGGCGGCGCGACGCTCGATCATTTCGTCCAGCGAACGCGACAGGCGTGCGTCGTCCAGCGGCAGGAATGCCACGTCGCCACCGTGCGAGGGCAGGCCACGCAGCTCGCGTTCGTCGCCGGTGTTGCGCGGTGCCGCGGTCGCACCCCATTCATTGCCTTCCCACTCGCCCGGCGGCAGCGGGTGCAACGGGCCGGGGGTGGACTCGGTATCGGTGTGGCGGTTGCGCACCAGGCCGGCGGCCTGCTGCACGGCCTGCGGGTCGACCACCGCCAGGCGGCCCCAGGCAAAGGTCTGCTGGTTCATCGCCACGGCGGCGCCATTGAGTTCGATGGCGCGCATCAGCGACTCGAACGACAGCGGCACCAGGCCCTGCTGCCAGGCGTAGCCGAGGATGAACAGGTTGGCGGCGATGGCATCGCCCAGCAGCGCGGTGGCCAGCTGGGTGGCATCGAGCAGCAGCGGCTCCTGGCCGCCCAGGGCTACGCGCACACCGGCGATGATGTCGGCGGCGGGGAACTGCATGTCCGGACGGGTGGTGAACGTGCCCGGCATCGCTTCGTAGGTGTTCAGCACCACCTGCGAACGGCCGGCGCGCACCTTCGAAAGCGCCCAGTAGTCGTTGACCACCACCATGTCGCAGCCCAGCACCAGGTCGGCTTCACCGGCGGCGATGCGCACGGCGTGGATGTCATCCGGGCGGCGTGCGATGCGGATGTGCGTGGTCACCGCGCCACCCTTCTGCGCCAGGCCGGTCTGGTCGAGCACGGTCGCGCCCTTGCCTTCCAGGTGGCCGGCCATGCCCAGCAGTGCACCGATGGTCACCACGCCGGTACCGCCGACGCCGGTGATCAGGATGTTCCAGGGTTGTTCCAGCGTGCCGCGGATGGTTGGTGCCGGCAGATTGTCCAGCAGCGTGGAGGCATCGCGCTTGCTGCCCTTGCGCGGCTGGCCACCGTGTACGGTGACGAAGCTCGGGCAGAAGCCGTTCACGCACGAATAGTCCTTGTTGCAGTTGGACTGGTCGATCTCGCGCTTGCGCCCGAACTCGGTTTCCTTCGGCAGCACCGACACGCAGAAACTCTTCTTGCCGCAGTCGCCGCAACCTTCGCAGACCAGCGAATTGATCAGCACCCGCTTCTGCGGATCTTCCAGCTTGCCGCGCTTGCGGCGGCGACGCTTCTCGGTGGCGCAGGTCTGTTCGTAGATCAGGATCGAAACACCCTTCACTTCGCGCAGGCGCTTCTGCACCTCCTCCAGTTCGCTGCGGTCGTGGAACTCCACGTCGCTGGGGAAGTGCTCGCGCTGGCCGGTCCACTTGCCGATGTTGT
The DNA here is from genome assembly GCF_059368675.1 of Stenotrophomonas sp. YJH_SMC_120. NCBI lineage: Bacteria > Pseudomonadati > Pseudomonadota > Gammaproteobacteria > Lysobacterales > Lysobacteraceae > Stenotrophomonas > Stenotrophomonas sp. YJH_SMC_120. Next base: position 107,336 of record NZ_JCAFRY010000005.1, on the reverse strand, counting down.
CCGACAGCACCACGATGGTGTGGATGCCTTCGGCGCGCATCTGCCGTGCGATGTCGGGCACGCTCAGCGGGCCGTCCACCGGCTGGCCGCCGGTCATCGCCACCGCGTCGTTGTAGAGGATCTTGTAGGTGATGTTGACGCCGGCCGCGACCGCCTGGCGGATCGCCAGCGAGCCGCTGTGGAAATAGGTGCCGTCGCCCAGGTTCTGGAACACGTGCGGGGTATCGGTGAACGGCGCCTGCCCGGCCCAGGTCACGCCTTCGCCGCCCATGTGGGTGAAGGTGTCGGTGCTGCGGTCCATCCAGGTCACCATGTAATGGCAACCGATGCCGGCCAGTGCCCGCGAGCCTTCCGGCACCTGGGTGGAGGTGTTGTGTGGGCAACCGGAGCAGTAGTGCGGCACGCGCGGGAAGCTGGCGCGCGGCAACGCAAGCTCGGCTTCCTTCTGCTGCATCCACTGCAGGCGTTGTTCAATGGATTCGTTGTTGAAGAACTTCTGGATGCGGCGGCCGATCACGCCGGCGATGGTGGCCGGGGTCAGTTCGCCGGTGGACGGCAGGATCCATTCGCCACTCTCGTCGTACTTGCCGACGATGGACGGGCGCTGGCCCCAGCTGGCCGGCCAGTTGAAGAACTGTTCCTTCATCTGGCGCTCGATGAAGGCACGCTTCTCCTCCACCACGATGATGTCTTCCAGCCCCTGCGCGAAGCGCGCGATGCCCTGCGGTTCCAGCGGCCAGGTCATGCCGACCTTGTACACGCGGATGCCGATGTCGGCGCACGCGGCTTCGTCCAGGCCCAGGTACTCCAGCGCCTGCAGCACGTCCAGGTAGCTCTTGCCGGTGGTGACGATGCCCAGCCGCGCGCGCGGCGCATCCATCACCACCTTGTCGATGCCGTTGGCGCGGGCAAAGGCCTGCGCGGCCTTCACCGCATAGCGGTGCAGGCGCATTTCCTGGTCCAGCGGCGGGTCCGGCCAGCGGATGTTGAGGCCACCCGACGGCATCTCGAAGTCTTCCGGCAGCACGATGCGGCGCGCCATCGGATCGACCTGCACCGACGCCGACGATTCCACCGTCTCGGCGATCGTCTTGAAGCCGACCCAGCGGCCGGTATAGCGGCTCATCGCCCAGCCCAGCAGGCCCATGTCGAGGATGTCCTGCACGCCGGCCGGGTTCAGCACCGGCATCATCGCGCTGACGAACTCGTCCTCGCTGCCATGCGGCAGGGTCGAACTGCGGCAGGCATGGTCATCGGCGGCCAGTGCCAGCACGCCACCATAGCGCGAGGTGCCGGCCGCATTGGCATGCTTGAACACGTCGCCGCAGCGGTCCACGCCCGGTCCCTTGCCGTACCACATGCCGAACACGCCCTGCACGTTGGCGCCGGGGAACAGGTTGGTCTGCTGGGTGCCCCATACCATGGTGGCGCCCAGGTCCTCGTTCAGGCCGGGGGTGAACTTCACCTTGGCCGCTTCCAGATGCTTGCGCGCGCGCCAAAGTTCCAGGTCGAAGCCACCCAGCGGGCTGCCACGGTAGCCACTGACGAAGCCGGCGCTGTCGATGCCTTCGGCGGCATCGCGCAGGCGCTGCATCAGCGGCAGCCGCACCAGCGCCTGCACGCCACTCAGGTAGATCCGCCCCTCGTTGCGGGTGTACTTGTGGTCGAGCGTGTAATCACGGTCGAGCAGGTCGGCGGAGGAGGGCGAAGTGAGTTGCGCGGTACTGGTCATGGCTGGCCCGGTAGGATCGGCTGGCACCGGCCGCGTGCGGGCACGCGGCGGGAAAGGCGCGAATTGTAGCAGCGGGGCCGTGGTGGGCCCGGCACTCGCGCCCGCGCCGCTGCTGGGGTTAGGATCGGGGCGAGAGAGGGAGGCTGCGGTTGTGCAGCCTGGGGAGAAGGGATGTCAGTTCCAGGAAAGATCCTGGCCAGCGTGCTGCTGGCCTCGGGAGCGGCCACGGCGTGGGCCGCGCCGGCCATGCCGGCACCACAGGAGTTCTACTTCGACAGCGACCTGGCGGCGGCACCGATGGTGGCGATGCAGGGCGAAGGCGATGAGCTGGTCACCCAGCTGGTGAGGTTGCGCGAGCGCGGCCGGCGCGCGGTGGAAGCCACCGTGCAGCTGGCTTCGGTGGCCAGCACCCAGGGCCGTGCCGAGCTGGCCGACCAGCTGTATGGCGAGGCCCTGAAGGAGGCGCCCGCACAGAGCAGCGCGGGCCGTAGCGTGCGTTGGAACTATGGCTGGGACCTGCTGCGCCAGGGCAAGCCGGAGGCGGCGCTGGAGCAATGGTTGTCGTCGGCCGGCAATGCGCGCAGCAAGCCCAGCTGGGTGCCACCCACGTACGCGCTGGCCCTATGGCGGATGGGGCAGAAGCAGGAGGCCGTGCAGTGGTATGCCGCAGCAGTGCGTACCGAGCCGTCGCAATGGAGCACCAGTGCCAATTACGCGCAGCTGCTGCCGCAGTGGCGCGAGGATGAGCGCGCGTCGTTGGCCGAAGTGCAGCAGGCCTGGGCGGCGGCCCCGCCTGCGTGGCCCTGAGGGAGGGGTTCGGCCGGGTTCACGGCGTCCCCCGCGAATCCACCCCGCCCGGCCAAGCGTGGCTTTTGATGTTCACAGCCAACCAGCCGCCACGAGGGGCTGCGCCGTTCGCTGGAAACCCCTCAATCGTCCGCGGAAACCGTCCGCCCCGATGCCCACGCCCGCAGCGCCTCGACCTGCTCGGCCATCAGTACCGACAGCGGCCGCGTCGCACGGATCTCGTTCATCAGCAGCTCGGTATCCAGTGGCCGGCCTTCGGCGTGCGCCGCATACAGCCCGGCCACGATCGCCTGCTCGATCTCCGCACCTGAGAAACCATTCGCCGCGGCCGCCAGCGCTGGCAGCGCGAAGTCGTCGGCATTGAGCTGGCGCCGACCCAGATGCAGCCGCAGCAGTTCCACGCGCACCTCCGGCGAAGGCAGGTCAACGAAGAAGATCTCGTCGAAGCGGCCCTTGCGCAGCAGCTCGGCGGGCAGCTCGTGCACCTGGTTGGCGGTGGCCACGATGAACACCGGTGCCTTGCGCTCGGCCATCCAGGTCAGCAGGTAGCCCAGCACGCGGCGTGACACGCCACCGTCCTCGCCACCGCTGGCCAGGCCCTTCTCGATTTCATCCATCCACAGCACGCAGGGCGCCAGCTGCTCGGCCGAGGCCAAGGCCTGGCGCAGGTTGGCCTCGGTCTCGCCGTGGTACTTGTTGTACAGCGCGCCCACGTCCAGGCGCAGCAGCGGTACGCCGAAACCGGCGGCGGTGGCCTTGGCCAGCATCGACTTGCCGCAACCCTGCACGCCCAGCAGCAGCATGCCGCGCGGTGGGTCCAGCCCGGCCGGTGCGGAGCCAGCGATGAACGCCACACGCCGCTGGTTGATCCAGCGCTTGAGCCGGTTGGCGCCGGCCACGTCGCCGAACCGCGCGCTGTCATGCTCGAAGAACAGGTGGCCGCTGCGGTTGAGCAGCTCGAACTTCAGCCGTGCCAGCTGCGGCAGGTCGTCGTCGCGCAGCGCGCCGTCGGCGTAGATCAGCTGCCGGGCGATGCGCCGGGCATCGACCAGGCTCAGGCCCTGCAGGTTCTTCAGGATCTTCTTCACCGCCTCGCTGTCGACTTCGACGCGGCGGCCGCCGTGTTCGCGGGCGTAGGCATCGGCCTCCTCGCGCAGCATCTTCAGCAGGGCGTTGGCATCGGGCAGGCGCGGGTTGAAGCGGACCGCCAGCGCTTCCAGCTCGGCCGGCAGTTCGACCTTGGCGCCGATCAGCACCAGCACGTGCGGTTCGCTGTGACGGCGCTGGATCAGGTCGCGCAGGGCGCGCTGGTGGCTGGCATAGCCCAGGTAGGGGTGGAAATCGAGCAGCAGGTAGACCCCGCGCTGCCCGGCCTGGCGGATCATCTGCAGGGCCGCGCTGGCGTCGGGTGGCCCAGCTGGCGGATCTTCGCTGTCCAGGTCGATGCGGCGCAGGCCCTCGGTGATCGACCACCGGTGCAGCGCCCGCCAGACGTGCATCAGCGTCTGCCGGAACAGGTCGACGATGCGACCCTCGTCCTGGGTCTCGATCACGATCAGGGGGGTGTTGGCGCGGATCAGTGCGCTCAGGTCCTGCAGCTCGCTCATGCCGGTTCGATCCTTCGGGGGCGCCACGATAGCAAAGGGATGGCCGCAGGTTCAGCGCGGTGCTACCTCCCGTCACCACCGCCGGTGTACGCTCGGGGCACGTACCCGGAAGCGAGGCTGGCATGAAGACGATCCTGGTGGCCGGTTCCAAGGGCGGGGTGGGCAAGACCACCGTCGCCACCCACCTGGCCGCGTACGCGGCATTGCAGGGCAGGGCCACGGTGATCGCCGACGCCGACCCTCAGGGCTCCAGCACCCGCTGGGCGCAACGGCGGGCCGGGCTGGAAAGCGCGGTGCTCCCCATTGATGTGTATCGGAAGAAGCAGTGGGCGCAGAAGCTGCCCGATGGCACCGAAACCGTCATCATCGACGCACCCGCGGGCGCGTTGGCCGACGATATCCCCCATTTCCTTGACGCTGCCGACGCGGTGGTGGTGCCGGTGCTGCCCTCGGCGCTCGACATCGAAGCCATCGTCGGCTTCCTCAACAGCCTGGCCCAGAACCCGCGGGTGCACAGCCGCAAGCTGCCGGTGGGGCTGGTCCTCAACCGCACCAAGCCCTGGACCCAGACCTCGCAGCAGGCGTTGCAGATGCTGGCCGAATGGCCGTACCCGGTGGTCGCGCAGCTGCGTGACAGCCAGAGCTACGTGGTCATGACCGGCCTCGGCCGCAGCCTGTTCGACTACCGCTCGGCCCAGGTGCGGGAGCATCAGGCCGACTGGGAGCCACTGCTGTCCTGGCTCAAGCTTTGATGCCTGCGTCACTCTTTCTGCTGCATCCTCTTCTTCATGGAAACCCGCGATGCGTGAACTGATCCTGCTGCGCCATGCCCATGCCGAACCGGCTACCCCCGGCCAGGCCGACCTCGACCGGCCGTTGTCGCCGGTGGGGCTCGCCGAAGCCGAAGCCGCCGGCAAGTGGCTGAAGGAGAACAACCTGCTGCCGGACTGCGTGCTGTGCTCACCGGCGCGGCGTACCCGCGAAACCCTGGAAGCCGTGCTCGGCACCATCGGTTACGTGGAAAAGCGCCTGGAAGACCGCATCTACGAAGCCACCCCCGGCACCCTGGCGGCATTGGTGGACGACCGCCGTGATCTCGACCGGGTGCTGATCGTCGGCCACAACCCGGGCCTGGAGCGGCTGGTGGCGTTGATGACCGAGGGCACCAGCAGCGACTACCGCGGCATGCCGCCGGCCGGCATCGCCGTGCTCGGCTTCCCGCGCGAGGCCTCGATCGAGCCAGGCGTGGCCAGCCTGAACGCATTCTGGTGGCCGTGATCAGATGAGCCTGGCGCGGCGCAGCCGCTATCTGCTGCCCGCGCTGCTGGCACTTGGCCCGGCCTGGGCGGCCGTGCCCACGCCGACCACCCTGCCACCGGTGGTCGCCGAAGCGCACCGGGTAATGCGCCTGGATACCCAGCGTTCGCAGATCGGCTTCGAGGTGCGCACCCGTTTCGGGCAGCGTATCGAAGGCCTGTTCCCGCACTTCGAAGGGCGCATCGAGATCCTCTCCGACGGCCGCCACCAGGTGCATCTGAAGATGTTCACGCGCTCGGTCGAGATCCCCGGCAAGGCGCGCTATACCGGATGGATGCGCGGCGAGGAGTTCTTCGATGCCGGCCGCCATCCGGTGGTCGAGTTCGACTCGCTGCCGTACTGGCCGGAAACCGTGGAGAGCGGTGGCGACATCAACGGCCGGCTGACCCTGCGCGGGATCAGCCACCCCGAGACACTGAAGGTCGAGAAGGCGGAGTGCGCCCGACCCGGCTATGATTGCGACGTCGTCAGCCGCGGTACCGTGCAGCGAGGCCGGTATGGCATGGACAGCTGGCAGCTTGCCTTGAGTGACCGAGTGACTTTCGTATTGCGTGCGCGCCTGAGCGAGGCGCCGAAACCGTGAACCTCCTGCTGCGTGTACTAGCGCTGGCAACTGTGTTGCTGGGCAGCGGTTGTGCATCGCTGTCGAATGCCGAGCGCGACCGCGCCGAGGCAATCGCCGTGCAGGCACGTTCGACCGTGGTCGACTGCCAGCGTGCAGACCGCTGTGCACAGGATTCGCCGCTGCGGGCGCTGGCCGGCCGGGCGTTCACCGAATCCACCCCGGAACGACCGCGCCACTACGCCACCCTGCTCGATGAGGGCGAGGGCGCCCTGGTCGCACGCCTGAACCTGCTGCGCAGCGCCACCCGCAGCATCGACCTGCAGACCTACATCTTCGACAAGGACGACAGCGCCCGTCTGGTCATCGACGAACTGCTGGCCGCATCGCGGCGCGGGGTGAAGGTGCGGCTGCTGATCGACCAGCTCTCGGCGATCTCCGACCTGCAGATCCTCGGCGCCCTGTCCGGCGCCCACCAGAACTTCCAGCTGCGGGTCTACAACCCGACCTTCGGCAAGGCCCGGCTGAACTACTTCGACTATGCCGGCAGCGTCCTGTGCTGCTTCCGCCGGTTCAACCAGCGCATGCACAACAAGCTGCTGGTGATCGACGATGCGATCGGCGTGGTCGGTGGCCGCAACTACCAGGACGACTATTACGATTGGGACCGCGAGTACAACTTCCGCGACCGCGATGTACTGATCGCCGGCCCGGAAGCACGTGCGATGGCGGCCAACTTCGACGCGTTCTGGCGCGCACACCGCAGCGTGCCGGCCGAGCGCCTCAACGACGTGGGCCGCACGTTGCTGCGCGAGGGCGTGCCAACGCTGCCGCCGGCCAGCTTCCGCCGCCCGGAACGGGTACAGCGGGTCAGTGCCGAAGCCAACGACACCGAGTTCGTCACCCGTTCCTTCGTGGATACCGCGCTACCGGTGGCTTCGGTGCGCTACGTGGCCGACCTGCCACGCAAGCATCGCCGCGAGAAGGCCGATGCACCGCTGGCCGGCCAGCATGTGACCGAGCCCCAGCTGGATGCGCTGATCGCCAGTGCGCAGAAGGAAGTGATCCTGCAGACGCCGTACCTGGTGCTCTCCAAGCCGGCGCAGAAGCTGTTCCGTGAACTGCGCAAGCGCCCGCAGCCACCGCGCGTGGTGGTGTCCAGCAACAGCCTGGCGGCGACTGACAACCCGATCGTGTATGCGTTGTCGTACAAGTACAAGCGGCGCAACATGCGCGAACTGGGCTTCAACATCTTCGAATACAAGCCGTTCCCGCTGGACGCGCCGGTTGACTACCGCAACCTGCTGCCCGACCCGATCGCTGCGCCCGGGGGGGAAGACGAAGGCGGTCGCAATCCGCTGATCGGTGGCAGTGCTGCCGGCAGCAACGCACGCGGTGGCAGCAGCAGTGGTTCGGATGCCGGCAGCAGGCAGGGCCCGTTGAATCGCCACAGCGATGGTGCCTACGACAACGCACGCGCACGCCGTCGCGCCGCCGGCAGCGAGGTGGAAACGCGCCTGCTGCGCACCGAGACGCGGCCGTCGTTCCTGGGCAGCAAGGCGGTCAACAAGCCGTTGCCGGTCACCCGCAAGGGCGCGCGCATGGGCCTGCACGCCAAGTCGCTGGTGGTCGACCGCCGCATCGGCGTGGTCGGCACCCACAACTTCGATCCGCGCAGCGAGAACTACAACACCGAAGGCGCGGTGATCATCGACGACCCGGTTTTTGCCGAGGAACTGGCGCAGAGCATCCTGCGTGACACCCACCCACAGAACTCCTGGACGGTGGCGCCACGGGCGAAGCCACCGGTGCTGTCGGGGCTGAATTACAGCGTCGGCAAGGCCTCCGAAGCGCTGCCCATCCTTGATTTCTGGCCCTGGCGCTACGCCACCGACTACGAGTTCAAGCCCGGCCCGGAGTGCCCGCAGCCGCTGCCGCGGCAGGATCCTGATTTCCATCGCTGCTACGTCGCCGTCGGCGACTTCCCCGAAGTCAACGTCGGCCCGAAGTGGCTGCTGGTGCGCATGCTGACCGCATTCGGCGCCGGTCTCGTTCCCATCCTCTGAAGGTACCCGCATGGCCCAGGTGTTCCGCGAAGCCGTTTCCATCGAGCAGCTCAACGCGCTCAGCCGCAACACGGCGATTGAATCCCTGGGCATCGTCTTCAGTGCCGCCGGCGAGGACTGGCTGCAGGCCACCATGCCGGTGGATGAGCGCACCCGCCAGCCCTACGGCATCCTGCACGGCGGTGCCTCGGTGGTGCTGGCCGAGACCCTGGGCAGCAGCGCCGGCAACCTGTGCGTGGATACCGGCAAGCAGGTCTGCGTGGGCCTGGAGATCAATGCCAACCACGTGCGTGCCGTGCGCTCGGGCACGGTCACCGGCACCGCCCGCGCGCTGCACGTCGGCCGCAGCACCCAGCTGTGGGAGATCCGCATCGAGGACGAGCAGGGCCGCCTGGTATGCATCTCGCGGCTGACCCTGGCGGTGGTGGCTGCCGGTCACGGCTGAGCCCCCCTGGGGCTCGTTGACGGCAGCGGAACCCAGCGTTCCCCGCCGATTGCCCCGGTCGATGGCGGTTATGGCCTAAATCGGCTGGCAGCGATGACGGCCCTCCGGTATCGTGCGCGGATGACTTCCCCCACTCCGGCCCCCCGTGGCGGCGTGGCGCGTGTGTGCCGTTACCTGTACCGCGTACCGCTGCTGTTGGTCCACATCATCGTGTTCCTGCCGCTCATCCTGATCGGCATGCTTCCGCCGTGGGGCGAACTGCGCGTGGGCGAGGCGACCTTCGGCGCCAAGGTGGTCAACTGGTGGCAGGGCGGGCTGATGTGGATCTTCGGCTTCCGCCTGGTGCAGGTCGGCGCGCCGCTGCCCGGTGCCGTGCTGTTCGTGGCCAACCATGTCAGCTGGGTCGATATCTGCATCCTGCACAGCCAGCGCATGATGGGCTTCGTCGCCAAGCGCGAGATCGCCAGCTGGCCGCTGGTGGGTTGGCTGGCCGCGCGCGGCCAGACCATCTTCCACCAGCGTGGCAACACCGAATCGCTCGGTGGCGTGATGCAGGTGATGGCCGACCGCCTGCGCGAGGGCAAGGCCGTGGGCGTGTTCCCGGAAGGGCGGACCCGCGGCGGTCACGAAGTGGGCCCGTTCCACGCCCGCATCTTCCAGGCCGCGGTCGAGACCGGCGTGCCGGTGCAGCCGGTGGCCCTGGTGTACGGGGCGAAGGGCGACGCGCAGACCATCGTCGCGTTCGGCCCGAACGAGAGCTTCTTTGCCAATTTCCTGCGCCTGCTCGGCGAGCCGGCGCGACGTGCCGAAGTGCACTTCCTGGCGCCGATCGGTGCACAGGACCTGGAAGGCCGTCGGCGCATCGCGGAAACCTCGCGCGCGCGCATCGTGGCGGCCATGAGCGCCGGGTGAGGCTACGGTGGCCCTGATCCCGCCACCTGTCCTGGACGCCGGTACGCCGACGCTGCATGCGGCTGACTATCAGCCGCCGCGCTGGCTGCGCAATCCGCACCTGCAGTCGATGCTCAGCTCCAGCCGCATGCGCCTGCAGCGCGGCCTGCTGCTGCTGGCGGCTACCGGTGCGGTCAGCGAAGAGCTGATCCTCGATGGTGGTGATGGCGTGCGCCTGCAGGGCTGGCACAGCCATGTCGAAGGCCGCGAGCCCAAGGGCATCGCGCTGCTGCTGCATGGCTGGGAAGGCAGTGCCGAATCCAGCTACATGCGCATGGCCGCCGCGCGCATGATCGAGCAGGGCTTCGACGTGGTGCGGCTGAACTTCCGCGACCACGGCAACACCCATCACCTGAACCCCGGCATCTTCCACTCCAATCTCATCGATGAAGTGGTGCACGCCGCGGGCGATATCGCCCAGCGCTGGCCGCAGCTGCCGCTGGTGGCCGCCGGTTATTCGCTGGGTGGCAACTTCGTGCTGCGCCTGGCCCTGCGCGCACCGGCTGCCGGCGTGCCGCTGCTGCGCGTCGCCTCGGTGTGCCCGGTGCTGGACCCGGCGCTGACGATGGAGAGCATCGAGAACGGCCCGGCGATGTACGACTGGTACTTCCGCCGCAAGTGGGCCGGCTCGCTGCGCCGCAAGCGCGATCTGTTCCCCGAGCTGAGCGACTGCGACGACCGCGTGCTGAAGCTGGACATCCGCGCGCTGACCGCCTGGCTGGTCGAGCGCCACACCAGCTTCGGTTCGCTGCAGGCCTATTTCGACGGCTACTCGATCGCCGGCGACCGCCTGTCGACCCTGCAGGTACCGGCCGACATCCTGATGGCGCAGGATGACCCGGTGATTCCGTACGCGACCTTCAGCAACTGGCAGCTGCCGGGCCAGGCGCGCCTGGAAACCGCCTGCTGGGGCGGCCACTGCGGGTTCATCGAAAACTGGCGCGGCGACGGCTTCTCCGAGCGCTGGGTCGCCCAGCGCCTGCAGCGGGTCCTGCAGGCCTGAACCGGCGACAGCGCGCAGCCCGCTACAATGCGGCTTTGCACTTGAACCGGACTGCCATGCAAGACCAGATCATCCAAGCGTTGCGCCAGAACCAGGCCGACCAGGCCGTGCAGCTGGCCCAGGCGTGGACCCGTGACGAACCCGGCCAGGCCAACGCCCACCGCTGGCTGGCGCTTGCGCTGCAGCAGCAGGGCAACGCCGAGGAGGCGATGGAGGCCCTGCAGCAGGCGCTGCGGCTGGCCCCGGACGACGCCCAGCTGCACCTGCAGCATGCCGGCCTGCTGCTGGCACTGCGCCAGTTCGAGGGTGCCGACGAAGCACTGGTGCGCACCACCGGCCTCGATCCGAACTCGTTCTCCGCCTATCTGATGCAGGCGCACCTGGCGATCGGCCGCAATGACTTCGACGAAGCGCAGCGCATCTCCACCCTGGCCGCGCGCGTGGAGCCGGACCATCCGGAACTGCTGACCATCGACGGCATGGTTGCACTGCGCCGCGGTGACGCCGACCGTGCACTGGCGCTGCTGTCGGCTGCCAGCAAGGCACTGCCGGACGATACCCGCGTGCTGTACGCGCTGGGCTTTGCCTACCTGGGCAAGGACATGCTGGCGTTTGCAGAGCAGTCGTTCCGCCGCGTGCTGGAACTCAATCCGTCACTGTCCTCGCTGCATGGGCTGGTGGTGCAGCTGGCACTGCGCCAGGGCAACGTACCGGCCGCCGCCGAAGCGATGCAGGTGGCCCTGCAGCAGCCGGAGATGGACGTACCGTCGATGCGACGCCTGGCGGGTGAACTGTCGCTGCGCAATGGCCAGCCGCTGCAGGCCCTGGACTACCTGCTGCCGCTGCTGGAGACGCAGCCGGAAGACCGCCAGGTGCTGCAGCTGCTGCTGATGTCATGGCAGCGCCTGGGGCGCGAGGATGAAGCGCGTGCACGCCTGGATGCGGTACTGGATACCAATGACCAGCTGCACGATGTGTGGCTGGCACGGCTGGCCATCGAGCAGGTGGGCAGCGAAAGCGCCGTGACCGTGGTCGAGCGCTGGATGGCGGCGATGCCCGCGCATCTGCCGGCCCTGGAGGCGCGCCTGCGCCTGCATGACATGGCCGGCGAACATGCTCAGGCCGAAGCGATCGCCGAACGCATCGTCAGCCTGGAACCGGGCCGCGTCAGCGGCGAGACCCGGCTGGTCGAAGGCCTGCTGCAGCGCGATCCCGCCGCCGCCGTGGCCCGCGTGCAGGCGCTGATCGAGCTGGCGCCGGAAGAGCATCGCGCCGACCTGCGGACGTGGATGGGCGAGATCCAGGACCGCGCCGGGCAGCCGCAGGACGCCCTGCGCACCTGGCTGTCGCTGCAGGCTGACCAGGCGCCGCGGCGCTTGCCACTGCCGCCACAGGCCAAGTCCCCGCCGAGCTGGCCGGACAAGGGCAGCATCGACGGCGATGCCAGCTCCGCGCCGATCTTCCTCTGGGGCCCGCCGGGTTCGGGCGTTGAGCGGGTGGCGACCGGCCTGGCTGCTGCCAGCCCGGTGCTGCGCAGCGACCGCTACACCAACACGCCGCCCGATGATGCGTTCCAGAACTACAACACATTGCAGGACCTGGCCTCAGGCGTGCTGACGCCGGAGCGGCTGGTGCAGCGCTGGCGTGAACAGCTGCCGGCACGTGGCCTGCAGAGCGACACCGTGATCGACTGGCTGCTGTGGTGGGACAACGCCCTGCTGTGGGCGCTGCGCCCGCAGCTGCCGCAGGGCCGCCTGGTGCTGGTGCTGCGCGACCCGCGCGACATGCTGCTGGACTGGGTGGCCTACGGTGCCGCCGCGCCGCTGGCGATGACGTCGCTGGCCGAAGCCAGTGAATGGCTGACCCGCGCGCTGACCCAGATCGCCACGCTGCATGAGGACGACCTGTACCCGCACGTGCTGCTGCGCATCGACCAGATCGGCAACGATCCGCAGGCGATGGCCGAACTGCTGGGCCGCCTGTTCGAGCGGCCGATGCCGCCGGCGGCACAGCTGGGAGCCCCGCGCCTGCCGGCCGGCCACTGGCGCAACTACCGCGACGTGATGAGCGCCGCCTTCGCCCAGCTCACCCCGGTTGCGGTGCGCCTGGGTTACCCGGAAGAGTGAGGAGAGTCCGATGCAGTTGACCAGCCACAGCCTGACCAACGGCGCACCGATCGATCGTGAGTTCGCCGCGGGCGACGCCAATGGTTTCGCCCCGGACCGCAACCCGCACCTGGCCTGGAGCGGGGCGCCGGCCGGCACCCGTTCGTTCCTGCTGGTATGCGTGGACCCGGACGTACCGACCGTGCCGGAGACGGTTGGCCGCAGCGACATGAGCGTGCCGCGCGACCAGCCGCGCTGCGATTTCGTGCACTGGGTGATGGCCGATATCCCGGCCACGGTGCAGGAGATCGCCGCCGGCAGCTGCAGCGACGGCTTCGTGGTGAAGGGCAAGCCCGCACCCGCCGGCCCGGCCGGCAGCCGCCAGGGCCTGAACGACTTCACCGGCTGGTTCGCGGGCAACCCGGACATGGCCGGTGATTACCTGGGCTATGACGGCCCGTATCCGCCGTTCAACGACGAGCGCATGCACCGCTATTTCTTCCGGGTATTCGCGCTGGACGTGGCGTCGCTGGACCTGCCGCAGCGCTTCACCGCCGCCGACGCGTACCGCGCCATGCACGGCCACGTGCTGGCCGAAGCCGCACTGCACGGCACCTACACGTTGAACCCGGCGCTGGGCTGAGCAGCACACAGGGTAGAGCCGGCCGCGGGCCGGCTGCTGCAGGCAACGGCGGCAACACAGGAAGATGCCGGCCAGCGGCCGGCTTTACCTTCCATCCGCTTGCAGCGCCGCCGGTTCGAACATTGCGGTGTCGCCCCTCGCGTTGCGCAGCACCAGCGCGCCGCGGTCGTCAAGCGCAAGCGTCGGTGCCGAGCCTTCGCCGTGCATCAGCTTTCCGGCGAGCTTCTGCTGCGTGGGCAGTCTCTGATCGACGCATAGCGCTGTGGTCTGCACGCCGTTGCGCAGGATCAGCAGGTTGCCCTGCAGCCGGTACTCGTTGCTGACGTGGTTGCACAGGTTCAACTCGCTCATGAAACCGGACTGGAAGCGCAGTGTGTAGGGCGCGCGACCGCGGACGAACAACGCGTCGATGCGCTTTCCTTGCGCGTTGGTGGCACGCACCAGTTGCCACAGGTGTGCTTCAAGCTGATCGGTGCTGGGCGTGCTGGCAGCGGCCACATTCGCGGACATGAGGAGCAGCGCAGCAATGATGAGGACGGGGACGTGCTTCATGCCGATCTCCCGATGCATCCGGGTAGTGCCGGCCGCTGGCCGGCAGCATCCGTGTGTTGGCAGTGCCGCGCAGGGCAGCCGGCCAGCGGCCGGCCCTACCGACCATGAAGAAGGGCGGCCTCGCGGCCGCCCTTCCATCGTTTTATTTCTTCTCGATGGCCGACTCGACCACCATGTCCAGCACGTACGCCTGCGACGGCGCATCGGCCGGCGGGTTCTTCACCTCGTAGCGCTTCACGCGCACCACGTTGCGCACGCCGTCTTCGTGGGTGTAACCCTCGATGTTGCCGTAGAAGTTCTCGAACTTGCCCGGCTCGCCCTGCTTCAGGCCCTTGTCGTCGAACTTCACTTCGCGCACCTGCAGGCACTGGTAGTCCGGGATCAGCGGGTGCGAGCACTTCTCGGTCTTCGCAGCCACTTCCAGGAACACGGTTTCGCCGGCGCCGCCGTAGCGGGTTTCAGCGGTCGGTTCCGGGTTGAACACCAGCACGTCGCCCTTGGCGGTGGTCAGGGTCAGCTTGCCATCGGCATCCTGCTCGGCCTTCAGCTCGCCCTGCAGGCGGCTCGACACGGCCTCGTCCAGCGCCATCAGCGCCTTGTCGGTGCAGGCCATCATGGTCGAGGCCATCGCACTGACCGTCAGCTTGCCGTCGGCCAGGGTGTAGCCGCCACCCATGTGGTTGCAGGCGTTGCTGACCGACAGGCGGCCATCAGCGAAGTCCAGGGTGACCGGCTTGTCTTCGCGGGCGAACAGCACGTCGATGCGCTTGCCGTCGGCGCCGGTGGCCTGCTGCAGCAGCCAGTGCTGGCTCTGCAGGCGCTGCGCATCCAGGTGCGCCAGCGTCTGCTGGTCTGCTGCCTTGGCCGCGGCCGGGGCCACGTCGTCGCCGCCTGTGCCGGCCGGTGCCGGGGTCTGGCTGCAGGCGGCCATCAGGGCCAGCGGGAGGAGCAGGGTGAGCTTGCGGTTCATGGTGATTCTCCTTGGGGAACCGTGGGGGAAACGGGGTAGGGCCGGCAACGGGGTTGCCGTGCCCCGGTGCTGTTCAGCTGCCGGACGGCAGCCACAGCAGCAGCGCCGCGCCCAGCGCGATGCGGTAGATGGCGAAGGCGGTGAACCTGTGCGACTTGATGTAGCCCATCAGCCACTTCACTACGACGAAGCCGGTGACGGCCGCGGCAAGGAAGGCCACGCCCACGTCGGTCCAGTTCTCGCTGCCCAGCTGCCCAGCCTTGGCCATTTCCAGGAAGGTGTAGGCGCTGGCGGCGAACATGGTGGGAATGCCGACCAGGAACACGAACTCGGCGGCGGCCGCGCGGCGGCTCAGGCCCAGCAGCATGGCCAGGAAGATGGCCGAGGCCGAGCGCGAGGTGCCGGGGAACACGCCGGCCACGACCTGCGCCAGGCCGACACCGATCGCCACCGTCCAGGTCACCTGGTCGCGGTCGGGCAGGCGCGCAGTGTAGGCCTCCACCAGCAGCATCCAGACGCCACCGATGATCAGCGCCCAGGCCACCGGGCTGACCGTTTCCGGCAGCGACCAGCCGGCCTTGCGTACCACCAGGCCGACCACCGCGGTGACTAGGAACGCCGCGCCCAGCTTGAACACGTACTCGCGGTTCCCGCGCTGGTTGAAGCCGGTGGCCAGCTGCAGCAGGCGCTGGCGGAACACCAGTACCACGGCCACGATGGCGCCGGCTTGGATGACGATGTTGAAGAAGTCCGAACGGGCACCCAGCCAGTGCTGGGCGATGAGCAGGTGGCCGGTGCTGGAGATCGGCAGGAACTCGGTCAAGCCTTCGAGGATGCCCAGCAGCAGGGCGGAGAGCAGGTCGGACATGGACGGTGCGTGCACGCGCGGCGGAAGGAGGAAGGGCGAGAGGATAGACGATCCGCGCTGCACCAAACGGGTGCGTCTGGTGGTCGGTGCACTCGTTTGGTGCGCCGCGTTCTGCACCCGCACGGGGCGGCCCTCATGAAATCAATGACTTGCGGCATCTGAAAAGTTGGCACGGTCGTTGCTCTACCTCAGCAGGCATTCATCCCCATCCGAGGTCGTACCGATGTCCGTGGAAAACGTTGAGAAGCTGATCAAGGACAACCAGATCGAATTCGTCGATCTGCGCTTTGTCGACATGCGTGGTGTCGAGCAGCACGTGACCTTCCCGGTCAGCATCGTCGAACCGTCGCTGTTCGAAGAAGGCAAGATGTTCGATGGCAGCTCGATCGCCGGCTGGAAGGGCATCAACGAGTCGGACATGGTGCTGCTGCCGGATACCGCCAGCGCCTACGTCGACCCGTTCTACGCCGATCCGACCATCGTGATCAGCTGCGACATCCTCGACCCGGCCACCATGCAGCCGTATGGCCGTTGCCCGCGCGGCATCGCCAAGCGCGCCGAGGCCTACCTGAAGTCCTCCGGCATTGCCGAAACCGCGTTCTTCGGCCCGGAGCCGGAATTCTTCATCTTCGACTCGGTCCGTTTCGCCAATGAAATGGGCAACACTTTCTTCAAGGTCGATTCCGAAGAAGCTGCCTGGAACAGCGGCGCCAAGTACGACGGCGCCAACAGCGGTTACCGTCCAGGCGTGAAGGGTGGCTATTTCCCCGTTCCGCCGACCGACACCCTGCACGACCTGCGCGCCGAGATGTGCAAGACCCTGGAACAGGTCGGCATCGAAGTGGAAGTGCAGCACCACGAAGTGGCCACCGCCGGCCAGTGCGAGATCGGCACCAAATTCAGCACCCTGGTGCAGAAGGCCGACGAACTGCTGCGCATGAAGTACGTGATCAAGAACGTCGCGCACCGCAACGGCAAGACCGTCACCTTCATGCCCAAGCCGATCGTCGGCGACAACGGCAGCGGCATGCACGTGCACCAGTCGCTGTCCAAGGGCGGCACCAACCTGTTCTCCGGTGACGGCTACGGCGGCCTGAGCCAGCTGGCGCTGTGGTACATCGGCGGCATCTTCAAGCACGCCAAGGCCATCAATGCCTTCGCCAACTCGGGCACCAACAGCTACAAGCGCCTGGTGCCGGGCTTCGAAGCGCCGGTGATGCTGGCCTATTCGGCCCGCAACCGTTCTGCATCGTGCCGCATTCCGTGGGTGTCCAACCCGAAGGCGCGCCGTATCGAAATGCGCTTCCCGGACCCGATCCAGTCCGGCTACCTCACCTTCACCGCGCTGATGATGGCTGGCCTGGACGGCATCAAGAACCAGATCGACCCGGGCGCACCGAGCGACAAGGACCTGTACGACCTGCCGCCGGAAGAAGAGAAGCTGATCCCGCAGGTCTGCTCCTCGCTGGACCAGGCGCTGGAAGCGCTGGACAAGGACCGCGAGTTCCTGAAGGCCGGTGGCGTGATGAGCGATGACTTCATCGACGGCTACATCGCGCTGAAGATGCAGGAAGTGACCAAGTTCCGCGCGGCCACCCACCCGCTGGAATACCAGCTGTACTACGCCAGCTGACCGGATGCGATGGCGGTGGGTTTCCCCCTCCCACCCGCCGCCATCGCTTCCGTTTTCGCGGCTGGGGAGCCGCGGTCAGGTCGGGGTCGGATCCCGTTCGTTTACGAATGGGCTCTGACCCCTGATCCAGGGGCAAGAGAGAGACCGGATACGCGACCAAGGCCGCCCTCCCTCCCGCGTCGGTCGTGCAAGGAGAGAGGCACGGCCGTCCCGGCCCTGTACGTGTCCGGTGCAACAGCCACGGTCATCATCCTGATGACCCGTGGTTGCCTGATGCCAACGCGCGCTGGCGCGCTGGCCCCATCCACCATCGGGACATGCGCATGAAACTGATCTCCGCCATCATCCGGCCGTTCAAGCTCGACGAGGTCCGCGAGGCCTTGTCCGACGCAGGCGTGTCGGGCATTACCGTGACCGAAGTGAAAGGCTTCGGCCGCCAGAAGGGCCACACCGAGCTGTATCGCGGCGCCGAGTACGTCGTCGATTTCCTGCCCAAGATCAAGATCGAAACCGTAGTCACCGACGAGCGTGCCGATGCGGTGATCGAAGCGATCCAATCGTCGGCAGGCACCGGCAAGATCGGTGACGGCAAGATCTTCGTCACCGCCGTTGAACAGGTCATCCGCATCCGCACCGGCGAAATCGGTGCCGACGCGCTGTAACCCCTTTCCGGAGACTCCCCCATGAAGATGCGCCTTCTCACCGGGTGGCAAGCCCGGTTCCATGTCGTGTGGCTGTTGATGCTGCTGAATGCGCTGGCTGCGGGTGCTTGGCCGGGCAATGCCCACGCCCAGGCGCAGGTGTCGCCGCTGCCGAGCGAAAGCGTGGCCGTTGAACCGCTGCAGGACCCTGCAGCTGCAGCCGCTGCGCCGGCCGTGGCCGAAGTGGCCGCCGCCTATGATCATGGCGACGTGGCCTGGATGCTCACCTCCACCCTGCTGGTGCTGCTGATGGTCGTGCCGGGCCTGGCCCTGTTCTACGGTGGCCTGGTGCGTTCGAAGAACGTGCTGTCGGTACTCAGCCAGATCCTGGTGGTGTTCTCGCTGGTGCTGCTGCTGTGGGTGGCCTACGGCTACAGCGCGGTGTTCAGCGCGGGCAATCCCTTCTTCGGGTCGTTCACCGAGTTCGCCTTCCTCAAGGGCTTCACCCCCGAGTCGGTCGGCAACACACCGATCAAGGGCCTGCCGGACTATCTGTTCGTCGCGTTCCAGTCGACCTTTGCCGGCATCACCACCGCGCTGATCGTCGGTGCCTTCGCCGAGCGCATCAAGTTCCGCGCGGTGCTGATGTTCTCGGCGCTGTGGTTCACCCTCAGCTACATCCCGATGGCACATATCGTCTGGGGTGGCGGCTACCTGGGTGAGCTGGGTGCCATCGACTTCGCCGGCGGTACCGTGGTCCACATCAACGCGGGCGTCGCCGGCCTGGTCGCCGCGTGGTTCGTCGGCAAGCGCCTGGGCTACGGCCAGACCGCGCTGAAGCCGCACAACGTGCCGTTCACCTACATCGGCGCGATGCTGCTGTGGGTGGGCTGGTTCGGCTTCAACGCAGGCTCGGCGGCAGCGGCCGATACCGTGGCCTCGCTGGCCTTCCTCAATACCGTGCTGGCTACTGCCGCAGCGGTGCTGGGCTGGACGCTGGTGGAGGCAATCAGCAAGGGCAAGCCGTCGGCACTGGGCGCTGCCTCGGGTGCGGTGGCCGGCCTGGTCGGCATCACCCCGGCCTGCGGCACCGTCGGCCCGCTCGGCGCGATCATCATCGGCTTTGTCGCCGGCGTGGTCTGCGTCTGGGGGGTGACCGGCCTCAAGCGCCTGCTGAAGGTGGACGACACGGCGGACGTGTTCGGTGTGCATGGTGTCGGCGGCATCGTCGGCGCGATTCTCACCGGCGTGTTCAGTGCACAGTCGCTGGGTGGTACCAAGGCGGATCTGGATATCGCCCATCAGGTCTGGGTGCAGGTGGTCAGCGTCGGCCTCACCGTAGTGTGGTCGGCGGTGGTGACCGCGGTCATCTTGCTGGTGGTCAAGGTCGTGGTCGGCCTGCGCGTGACCGAGGAGGCCGAACGCACCGGCCTGGATGTGACCTCGCATGGTGAATCGGCCTACGAGGCCTGACCGGTTTCACGGTTTCAAGGGCGTCCCGCCACTGCTGCGCTGCACGCAGTGGCGGGCGTCAGGTACAGGTTTTCCTTGTGCCACCGGCATCAGTGGACGCAATGACGGAGCTCTGCTGGTTCCAGTGTAGATCCAGGACTCTGCCCGCTGGCGGAATGCCCTCCGTCAGACATCACACTTTGCCTTGAAGGCTTGCGCCAGCGTGGTTCGCTGGTGCTTTTTCCTGCCACACGATTCCCTTACAGTGCTGCCTCTTCCAACCGCATCTTCGTCGGTCTGGCAGTCATCAGCAGGGAAAAGCATCGTGGAACAGGGACGTAAAGTACGCAGCCGGGTGTTGCAGTGGCGGTTGTCCGTGGGCGTGGCATTGGCCATCACTGGCCTCCAGGCGCCGGCATGGGCACAGACGGTGTCACCGGAGCAGGAACTGCTCCGGCAGCAGGAGCGCGAGCGCGTGCTGCGTGAACAGCAGGAATCCACACCGGATGTGCGCCTGCAGCCAGCCACCGAAGACCTCGGCCGCCTGCCGGTTGATGAGTCGCCCTGTTTCACCATCACCACCATCGCGCTGCAGGGCGAGCTTGCCGACCGCTTCCGCTGGGCGCTGGCGGCAGCCGATCCCCGCAGCAACCCCGCCACCGGGCGCTGCCTGGGTACGGCGGGCGTGGACATCGTGATGAAGCGCGTGCAGAACGCGATCATCGAGCGCGGCTACGTCACCACCCGCATCCTTGCCGCACCGCAGGACCTGAAGGCCGGCGTGCTGACGCTCACGGTCGTGCCAGGGCGCGTCAACGCCATCCGCTTCGCTGACGGAGAAGGCCGTACCCCCGCCCTCTGGAATGCGATGCCGGTGAAGCGTGGCGAGGTGCTGAACCTGCGTGACATCGAGCAGGCGCTGGAGAACCTGCAGCGCGTGCCGACCGCCTCAGTGGACATACAGATCGCGCCACCGGCCGATGGCGCGGCCGCCAAACCCGGCGAAAGCGACCTGGTGATCAGCTGGAAGCAGGCGCGTCCGGTACGCGTCAACCTGACCCTGGACGATGCCGGCAGCCAGAGCACGGGCAAGATGCAGGCCGGTGCCACGGTGTCGGTGGACAACCCTGCGGGCCTGAGCGATCTGTTCTACGTCAACGTGGGCAGATCGGTGTTCAACGGCAGCGAACGTGGCACCGACAGCTGGGCGGCGCACTACAGCGTACCGCTGGGCGGTTGGCTGCTGGGTGCCAACGCCAGCAAGTACGACTATGAGCAGACCGTTGCCGGTGCGTTCGAGAACTACGTCTACAGCGGCTCCAGCCGCAATGCGGAACTGCGGCTGACCCGCATGCTGTTCCGCAACGCGCATGCCAAGACCAGCATGTACGCGCGTGGCTGGTACCGCGAATCGGACAACTTCATCAACGATACCGAGATTGAAGTGCAGCGCCGGCGCATGGCTGGCTGGGAGCTGGGCCTGGGCCACCGTCACTTCATCGGCAAGGCGACACTGGATGTGAACCTGGCTTACCGCAAGGGTACCGGTGCCTTCAACGCGTTGCGTGCGCCGGAAGAGGCGTTCGGCGAAGGCACGGCGCATGGCCGCATCTATACCGCGGACGCGCAGCTGGTCCTGCCGCTGCAGTGGGGCAAGCAGAGCCTGCGCTACATCGGCAGCTGGCGTGCGCAGTGGAACCGCTCGCCATTGGTGCCGCAGGACCGGTTCTCCATTGGTGGCCGCTACACCGTGCGTGGCTTTGATGGCGAAATGTCGCTGACCGGTGAGCGTGGCTGGTTGCTGCGCAATGAAGTGGGCGTGCCCCTAGGCGGCGGTGTGGAGGCCTACGTCGCCGTTGATCACGGGCGTGTCGCCGGCCCGTCCACGGCCCGATTGCTGGGCGACCGGCTCACCGGTACGGCCCTCGGGCTTCGCGGTGGCACCCGCCACATCAACTGGGATGCGTTCGTCGGCAGCCCGCTTTCCAAGCCGCGTGGCTTCCAGACCGCCTACACCACCTTCGGAATGAACCTGGGCGTCTCGTTCTGACGCCTGCACATGACCGGCCTGCGCAGTCCCCTGCGCGGCCAACACGATGCGGTACCGCGCAGCCTGCTGCGCATACAACCCAACAGCACCGAAAGGAATCAGCGCCGTGAACAAAGTCTACCGTCTGGTCTTCAACCGTACGCTCGGCGTCATGCAGGTCGCCTCCGAGCTGGTCAACGCTGCGCACGGCGGGATAGACCACCGCGGCGGCAATACCGTCGGCACCCTGCGGCCGATCAGTTTCGCGCTCTGGCTGGTGCTGGGCTGGGTGGGATTGGTGCAGCCGCTGTCCGCGCAGCAGGCGCCGGCTGATCGCGGCCGTATTGCCGCCGACCCCGGCGCACCGGCAAACCAGCGCCCGACGGTGATCACCTCGGCCAACGGCACGCCGCAGGTGAACATCACCACGCCCAGCGCCGGCGGTGTGTCGCGCAACACCTACCAGCAGTTCGACGTCGGCCAGCAGGGTGTCATCCTCAACAACTCGCGCGGCGACGTGCAGACCCAGCTGGGTGGCTGGGTGCAGGGCAATCCGTGGCTGGCCACCGGTACCGCGCGTGTCATCCTCAACGAGGTCAACAGCAGCAACCCCAGCCACCTCAATGGCTACGTGGAGGTCGCGGGTGCGCGGGCGCAGGTGGTCATCGCCAACCCGGCCGGCATCCAGGTCAATGGCGCAGGCTTCCTCAACGCCAGCCGGGTGACCCTCACCACCGGCACGCCGATCGTCACCAATGGCGTGCTGGACGGGTATCGCGTGGAAGGCGGCAGCATCGGAGTCGGTGGTGCAGGCCTGGATACCAGTCGCGCCGACTACACCGACATCATCACCCGTTCGTTGCAGGTCAACGCCGGCATCTGGGCCAACCAGCTGCAGGCCAGCCTGGGAAGCAACGTGGTCAGTGCCGATCACAGCAGTGTCCAGGCGCAGAAGCCAGCTTCGGCGGCGCCCGTCTTCGCGCTGGACGTGGGCGCACTGGGCGGCATGTACGCCAATCGGATCTGGCTGGTCGGCAACGAACACGGCGTGGGCGTGCGCAACGCCGGCAAGATCGGCGCGCAGGCCGGTGAACTGGTAGTCACCGCCGATGGCCGGCTGGAGAATGTCGGCGCGATGCATGCGCAGCAGGACACCCGCATCGACGCCAGCGGCGGGATTGCCAATGCCGGCACGCTCAGTGCCGAGCGTGAGCTGCGCGTGCAGACCCCGGTAGACGTCGACAATAGTGGTGGCACGCTCAATGCGCGCCGCATCGAAGTGAACGCCGATGCGCTGCGCAATCGTGGCGGCAGCATTGAACAGCTCGGAACGCAGGCGCTGCAGCTGCAGGCGGCCGATGTCAGCAATCTGCAGGGCCGCATCGGCAACGTGGCCAGCGTCTCGCCGGGTACCGGCACCGGTACCCCGCCTGGCACCGGTACGCCCGGTACGGGCAATCCGGGCACCGGCACGCCCGGCACGGGTACCCCAGGCAGCGGCTCTCCGGGCACCGGCACCCCGCCGGTCACGCCGCTCCCGCCCCTGGCAACCGGCATGCTCAACATCGCCGGAACCCTGAGCAACGACGGTGGCCGCATTGAAGCCAGCGGTGACCTGCAGCTCAGCGCCCGCAACAGCCTCGACAACAGCGACGGTACGCTGGGCGCCAGTACCCTGCAGGTACAGGGACAGGCGCTGCGCAACATGCGCGGCACCCTGCAGGTCCAGGGTGCGGCCAGCGCGCAGGTGCAGCAGCTGGACAACAGCGCCGGCCGCATGACCTTCGCCCGTGGCTTCGAGTTGAAGGCGCAGTCGGCGATCAATCGTGGCGGCAGCCTTGCCCACGGTGGCAGCGCGGCGACGACCTGGACGATCGGTCAGCTCGACAACGGCGAGGGCAGCATCTCCAGCAATGCCACGCGCCTGGGTCTGGACATCGGCACCCTGGTCAACACGAAGGGCAACATCAACCACGCCGGCAGCGAAGGGCTACTGCTGCGAGCGGAGGTACTGGAGGGTGTACAGGGCAGCATCGCTACCGCAGGCGCGGCAGACCTGCTGCTGGGCCGTGCCGACCACCGCGGCGCGCAGCTGGTCGCCCGCCAGCTCGAGCTGACGGCACAGGACTTCGACAACCGTGGCGGCCGCGTGCTGTCCACCGGCCAGCAGGCCAGTACGCTCAGCGTGCGCAATCATCTGGACAACAGCGACGGTGGCCTGCTGGCCAGCAATGCCGACCTGCAGATCGACGCAGCATCCTTTGGTAATGCCGCAGGTACCGTGCAGCAGGCGGGTACCGGCAACCTGCGCATCACCACCAACCTGCAGGGCCAGGGCGGCACCGTCCTCAGCAACGGTATCCTGCAGCTGCACGGCGATACCCTCAACCTGCGCAATGGCACCACCGCTGCACAGCGCATCGATGTACGTGCCGGCGACCTGACCACCGCGGGCGGCACGCTGACCTCGACGGGTAGTGATGCATTGCGCCTGCAGGTCGCGCGCACCCTGGACAACAGCGGCGGCACCGTGGGTGCCAATGGTGCGCTGGACATCAACGGCGGCACCGTCATCAACGATGGCGGCAAGCTGATCGCCGCAGGCACCGGCACCAGCCGCATCCATGCCAGCCAGCGGCTGCAGAACCAGCGCGGCCTGCTGTCCGGCAATGGCGACCTGGACATCACGGCCGATGGCCTGCTGAACGAGGGCGGCAGCATCGACCACGCCGGCACCGGCACGCTGAAGATCGACGCGACCTCGGTGAAGGGGACCGGTGGCAGCATTGCCAGCAACGGTCAGCTGCAGTTGAGTGGGCAGCAGCTGGACCTGCAGAAGGGCAGCACCCGCGCCCGTGACGTGAAGATCGACGCTGCCGGGCTGGACACCAGTGGCGGCAGCCTGCTGTCACTGGGCGAAAATGCGATGCAGCTGCAGGTGCAGGGCCTGCTGCGCAACGACGGCGGCAGCATCAGTGCCAACGGCGCCCAGCAGATCCACGCGGGCGCGCTGTCCAACCGCGGCGGCGCGCTCAACTCGGCCGGTACCGCGGCGTCGCAGATCCGGGTCGACGGCACCCTCGACAACAGCGGCGGCAGCATTGCCAGCAATGCGGGCAACCTGAAGTTGCAGAGCGGCGCCCTGATGAACGCAGGTGGCACGCTCAGCCATGCAGGTACCGCCGGTCTGGTCATCGACACCGGGCGCCTGGACGGCGCGAAGGGACAGATCGCCACCGCCGGCGCACTGCAGCTCAACGCGGCCGAAGTCGATCACCAGGGCGCGTCGCTGACCGCCACGCAACTGGACATCACGGCAGCCGGGTGGAACAACCGGGGCGGACGCATCGTCGCCACTGGCACCGGCAGCAATACGCTGCGCGTGCAGGGCACCCTGGACAACGGCAATGGTGGCACCCTCGCCAGCAACGGCAATCTGGATATCCACGCGCGCACCTTCGGCAATGCCGGGGGAACCGTGCAGCAGGCCGGTTCCGGCAGCCTGGCCATCACCACGCAGGACCTGACCGGTGCCGGTGGCACCCTGCTCAGCAATGGTTCGCTGGACCTGCAGGGCGACAGCCTCGATCTGCGCGACGGCACCACGACGGCGCAACGCATCAGCATCGATGGTGACAGCGTGATCACGGCAGGTGGTCAGTTGAGCGCGCTGGGCGCCCAGCCCCTTCAGCTGCAGGCCCGCAGCCTGCTCGACAATACCGGCGGAACGCTGGGCAGCAATGGCGCCATCGACGTACGCGCAGGGCGCTTCGTCAACGACCATGGCAAGCTGATTGCGGCCGGTGAAGCGGCCTCTGCGATCCGGGCTGCACAGCTGGAGAACCGCAGCGGATCGATCTCTGCCAACGGCAACCTGCACATCGAGGCGGAAACACTGTCGGGCCAGGGCGGCAGTATCGGTACTGCCCGCGCGCTGGATCTGCAGGGCGGGTCGCTGGACCTCCGCGGCGGTACCGTGGCGGCCGAGCAGCTCGACATCGTGGCCGACAGCCTGGACAACAGTGCGGGTGCGCTGCGCGCTACGGGCAGTGGAACGCTGGCGATGCAGATCAGCGGTCGCTTGGCCAACGACGCCGGCACCATTGCCAGCAACGGTGCCCAGCACATCGAAGCCAGTGAGCTCTCCAACCGTGGCGGCACGCTCAGTTCGGCCGGCAGCGCGTCCACTGAGCTCCGCATCGACGGCCTGTTCGACAACAGCAACGGCATGCTGGCCAGCAATGGCGCGGCGCTGAAGATCGACGCCGGCAGCATGGCCAGCGTCAAGGGCACGCTCAGCCATGCCGGCAGCCAGGGCCTGCTGCTGCGCACCAGGCAACTGGATGGCCAGGGCGGCACCATCGCCAGCGCGGGCGCCATCACCCTGCAGGCGGGCAGCGTGGACCATCGCGGCGCTACCCTGCAGGCCGAGCGCATCGCGCTGGACGCACAGTCATTCGACAACCGCGCCGGCAAGGTCATGGCGACTGGCGCGGAGGGCAGCCGGATCGACGTGGTCGGCAGCCTGGACAACGGTGAGGGAGGCCTGCTGGCCAGCAATGGCGACCTGGGCATCCAGGCGGCGGTGTTCGGCAATGCCGGCGGTACCGTGCAGCACGCTGGCGAAGGCGTGCTTTCGATCAATACTGGAACGCTCAACGGTACGGGCGGCACGCTGGTCAGCAATGGCAGCCTGCTGCTCAAGGGCACCACCACCGACCTGCGGGCGGGTGTCACCTCGGCCAAGCGGATCGAGATGGATACCGGCACCCTGATCACCGCCGGCGGCACGCTCACCGCGACCGGCGGCGACATGCTGCGGCTGAGCGCGCGCGAACGCATCGACAACAGCGGCGGCACCGTATCCAGCAACGGTGGGCTGGACCTGCGCAGCGCCGAGCTGGTCAATGCTGGCGGTACGCTGCAGTCCGCCGGTACAGCGGCCAGCCAGCTGAACATCGGCCAGAACCTCAACAACCGTGGCGGTCGCATCCTGGCCAACGGCGAGCTCGGCATCACCGCCGGCAGCATCGACAACCAGGGCGGCACGCTGCACAGCGCTGCACGCCTGGTGGCAAAGGCCGATGGCCTGCTCGACAACAGCAACAAGGGTGTCATCGCCAGCGGTGCGGGCATGCGCGTGTCAGCGGCTTCGCTGGACAACCGCACCGGCAGCATCGAGCAGGCGGGCGACAGCCTGTTGCAGATCGATGCCGACACGCTGCAGGGTCATGCCGGCCGCATCGTCAGCAATGGCGAGCTGCAACTGAAGGGCGAGACCATCGATCTCAGTGCGGGCACCACGGCCGCGCAGCAGGTCAGCGTCGAGGCCGGCCAGCTGGACAACACGGCGGGCACGCTGACCGCTACCGGCAACCAGGCGATGTCGCTGCAGGTACGCGGCGCGCTGGGCAATGACGGCGGCACCATCGCTGCCAACGGTGCGCAGCAGATCAGCGCCGGTTCGCTGTCGAATGCGGGCGGTACCTTAAGTTCGGCAGGTACGTCCGACAGCCGGATCACCGTCACCGGCCGTTTCAACAACGGCGGCGGCACCCTCGCCAGCAATGCCGGCAACCTGCGTGTCGATGCCGGGCAACTGGTCAATGCCGCGGGCAGCATCGTCCATGCAGGGAAGGGCGTATTGACCGTACAGGCCACCCAGCTGGACGGCGCCGGCGGCAGCATCGCCACGGCAGGCGGATTGCAGCTGGATGCAGTGACCGTGGACCATCGCGGCGCCACCCTCACTGCCGATCACTTCGCCCTCAACGTCGACCGCTTCGACAACCAGAACGGCAAGCTGCTGGCGACGGGCGCGCAGGCCAGTACCGTGCAGGCCACCACGTCACTGGACAACGGTGGCAACGGCCTGATCGCCAGCAATGGCGACCTGACACTGACCAGTGCAGTGTTCGGCAATGCCGGCGGCACCGTGCAGCAAGCTGGCACCGGCATGCTGGCCATCAACACACACACCTTGAATGGCCAGGGCGGCAAGCTGCTCAGCAATGGCGCCCTGCAGTTGACCGGCGAAACCACCGACCTGCGTGACGGCACGCTGTCGGCTACCCGCATCGCCGTGGATACAGGCACGCTGCTCAACGCGGGCGGTTCGATCATCGCCTCTGGCAGCGATGCATTGAAGGTGTCCGCGCGCGACAGGCTGGACAACAGCGGTGGCACGCTTGCCGGCAATGGCACGCTGGATCTGCGCAGCGCGCAGCTGCTCAACAACCGGGGCACGATCCAGGCTGCCGGCGGCGGTATCACCACCCTGGCGATCACCCACGCGCTGGAGAATCGCGGTGGCCGCATCGTGACCACAGGAGACGCCACCCTCACCGCAGGCGCGTTCGACAATCGCGGCGGCATCGTGCACAGCGATGGCAGCAGCGCATTGACTGTGCGCGTCGACGGCATGCTCGACAACAGCGACAAGGGCACCCTGTCTGCCGGTGGCGCACTGCTGGCCGAGGCACAGTCCATCAACAACGATGGTGGTACCGTGGCTGCTGGTCAGGACATGCAGCTGACCAGCGCCGATGCGCTGCGCAACCAGGGCGGCCTGGTCCAGGCCGGCAAGCACCTGCAGGTCTCGGCCAGCGGCCTGAACAACAACAGTGGCCGGATCATCGCCAACGACCTGCAGCTGGATACCCGCGGCCAGGCGCTGGACAACCGCAGCGGCATCATTGCCAGCCTTTCCGGAAACGCAGAGCTGCGCAGCGGTGCCCTGGACAACACCGGCGGCCTGCTGCAGTCGGCGGCAGCCCTCAGCATCAACACCGCCGGACAGCGGCTGACCAATGCCGGTTCCAACGGCAACGGCATCGTCAGCAATGGCACGCTGCAGATCCGCAGCGGCGATCTGGACAACCGTGGTGGCGCGGTGTCCGCCAAGGCCGGCGCCGACGTGCAGGCCACCAACATCGACAACAGTGGCGGCGGCTCGCTGGTGAGCGCGGCCGACCTGCTGCTGCGCGCGCAGCAGCTGGCCAACACCGGTGGCAGCGTGACCGCCGGTGGCAATGCCGACATCAGCTTGCAGGGCGCGCTGCTCAACAGTGGCGGCCTGGTGGCCGCGACCGGCCGCCTCGACCTGCAGGCCGGCCGTGTCGACAACCGCAATACGCTCAGCCCGGGCAATGGTCCTGCACTGGGGTTGCAGGGCAAGACCCTGCAGGTGACCACGAGCAACCTGGACAACCAGAACGGCCAGGTGATTGCCGACAACCTCGTGCTGCAGGTGAACCAGCGCCTGGACAACAGCGGTGGCCTGGTGTCGGCGGCGCTGGGCTCCGATGTCCGCGCCGATACCCTGGTCAACAGCGGCGGCACCCTGGTGGCCGGCAGGCAGCAGACCCTCCGCACCCGCGAGATCATCGGTGATGGCCGGTTGATGTCGCAGGGTGACATGACTCTGGAGCTGGGCCAAAGCCACACCAACCGTGGCGAGATGGTGGCCAACGGCACGCTGAGCCTGTCCATCCAGGGCAACCTGGACAACACCGGCAAACTGGCCGGCGCCAACGTCAACATCAATGCGGGCAACATCACCAACGCCTCCACCGGCGAGATCAGCAGCATCGGCCTGACCCGCCTTGCAGCGGGCGGCGCGCTGGTCAACTACGGCCTGCTGGACGGCAACGTCACCCATATCACCGCTGCGACCGTCGACAACATCGGCAGCGGCCGCATCTACGGTGACCGCGTCGCCATCCAGGCGAGCTCGCTCAACAACGTGGCAGCCAACATCGGTGGTGTGGACCGTGCAGGTACCATCGCTGCGCGCCAGCGCCTGGACCTCGGCGTCGGCACGCTGACCAACAGCGGCAAGAGCCTGATCTTCAGCGATGGCGACGCCGCCATCGGCGGTGCCCTGAACGGTCTGGGCGCGGTAGGCAGCGCGCAGAAGGTCGACAACATCGGCTCCACCATCGAGGTCAGCGGCAACCTGGACCTGTCCGCGCTAGCGGTGAACAACATCCGCGAGAACGTGGTCGTGGAGAAGGTCACCACCGTGCATGCACCGGTGCGGCTGGAACAACCCGGCTGGTTCAAGAACGCCAACAACAACAACCGGGATTTCCGCGCTACCTCGAATTACCAGCCGTATGAGATCTACTACCTCAACCCGGCGGACATCCTCGAAGACACCCCCTATGTCACTCCGGATGGCCAGCAGATCCGCAAGGCGGTGATCCGGCTGTCCAGCAACACCAGCGCCTATGCGTTCGCCCGCGGTGGCGTGCATGGCGCACGCGCGTCACGTGAGCGCCTGAGCGTGCAGGACGGCACGGTCACGATCTACTACGTCAGCCGCGCCGACAACCGCAACAATCCCGATCAGCTCGGCGCAGGCGCGGAAGATCCCTTCCGCGATCTGTCCACCCGTGGTCCGGGGTCGCCGCCGATCGAGTACGTGACCGATACCCTCCGGTACAACAACGCCTATGGCACCTGCACCACGACCTGCGTGCAGATCATCACCTATCCGGACTATGACAATCCGGACGCGACGCTGATCAACATGCAGCGTCACCCGCAGGAGACCAGCGGCAACGAGAAGACCCGCATTGCCACCCGCACCACCGTGGAAGACGTGGTGGTTTCGGCAGGCAACAACGCCGTGATCAACGCGGGCGGCAACATGCGGATCAGCACCGATCGGCTGGAGAACCGTTTCGCCAACATCGCCGCGGGTCGCGACCTGGCCATCGTCGGCCTGAACCGCGATCAGTCCGAGGTGATCAATGCTGCCGAGCAGCTGACCCGTACCAGCACTTTCGACAACCAGTCCATCACCTACGGTGGCTCCTCCAGCCGCTGGAAGGCGGCACCGATCACCGAGAAGACCGGCGCGCTGGGTTCGTCGATAACCGCCGGTGGCAAGCTCACCATCGATGTCGGCAACCTGCGCAACGACAACAACGGGGGCAGCAACCCCAACGCCGGTGGTGGCAAGGGCACCGCGCAGCTGGATACCAACGGCCGCGGTGCAGGTGCGGTCGGCCCCGGCGCGGGCAGCGTGCAGGGGCCCGGCCAGAGCACAGGACAGGGTGCCGGCAGCGTGGACGCACAGGGGCCGGGCACCGCTGGCGCGGCGCAGGGCGCCAACGGTGGCCATCAGCAGGCGGTCGCCCAGACCGACGGCGTGCGCGCGGACGCGGCGGGTGCCCAGGGCCCCGGCCAGGCCGGCAACGCCGGGGCGGGTGCTGGCACGGCGCAGGGCATCAGTGCCGCCCAGGCCGGGCAGGCCAATGCCAACGGCCCGGCGGCAGTGCGCGCCGGAGAGCATGCCGGCAGCGGTGGCAATGCCGCAGTGGATGGCAAGCAGGCCACGACGACAACCGGTGCTGATCCGCGCGTGGTGGTCACCACCAGCCCGAATGCCAGTGCACCCACCGCCAGCCTGTTCAATGTAGATGCCAACCGTGGCAACCACATCGTGGAAACCGACCCGCGCTTTGCCAGCTATCGCGATTGGCTCAGCTCGGATTACCTGCTGCAGCGCGCAGGCTTCGAGCCCTCGCAGACGCAGAAACGCCTGGGCGACGGCTTCTACGAGCAGAAGCTGGTGCGCGAGCAGATCGGCGAACTCACCGGCCGCCGCTTCCTTACCGGTCATGCCAGCGACGAGGAGCAGTACCGCGCACTGCTGGAGGCCGGTGCCACGGTCGCCAGCGAATGGGGCCTGCGCCCCGGCGTGGCGCTGACCGCCGAGCAGATGGCACGCCTGACCAGCGACATCGTCTGGCTGGTGGAAAAGGACGTCACCCTGGCCGATGGCTCGGTGGTGCGCGCGCTGGTGCCGCAGGTCTACCTGCGGGTGATGCCGGGCGACCTCGGCAACGACGGCGCCCTGCTGGCCGGTGCGGAGGTGGACGTCAAGCTGCGCGGCGACCTGGTCAACAGCGGCACGGTTGCCGGCCGGCAGCTGGTCAGCATCGATGCCGGCAACATCCGCAACCTGTCCGGCGGCCAGATCAGCGGTGCGCAGGTGGGCCTGTCGGCGCGCCAGGACATCGACATCATCGGCAGTACCGTCAAGGCCACCGATGCCATTGCATTGAAGGCCGGTGGCAACATCACCGTGGCCTCGACCACCTCGGAATGGAAGGACCAGGGCGACCGCCTGTCGCAGCAGAAGACCACGCTGGATCGCGTGGCCGGCCTGTATGTCACCAACCCCGGTGGCGATGGCGTGCTGTCGGTGGTGGCCGGCGGTGATATCGGCCTCAAGGCAGCGGAGATCCGCAATGCTGGTACCCACGGCATCACCCAGCTGGTTGCCGGTGGCAACCTGGAACTGGTTGCGCAGACGCTGGGCCAGAGCAGTGCGCTGAACCACGACAGCCGCAACCACACCAGCAACAGCCAGACCACGCATGCGGTGACGTCGATTGAGGGCGCTGGCGATGTGGTGCTGGCGGCGGGCAAGGACATCAACCTGGCCGCAACCCGCATCAAGACCGATGGCGGCATGGCCCTGCAGGCCGGTGGTGACATCAACAGCCAGGTGCTGATAGACAGCCGCAGCAGTGATTTCAGTGCCGGTGGCAAGCGCAGTTCGCTGCAGATCAGCCAGAGTGACGAGACCGCGCGTGGCAGCCAGTTGCAGGCTGGCGACAATGTAGTGCTGAGAGCGAACCGCGATATCAACCTGACTGCCACCCAGGTTGCCAGCTCGGATGGCACGCTGAGTGTGGCGGCCGGTCGCGACGTCAACCTGCTTTCGGCCAACGAAACGCATGACTTCAGCCTGGACAGCTACGACAAGAAAAAGAAGACCCTGTCGAGCACCACCACCACCCGCCACGCCGAGAGCAGCGACAGCTACGCCATTGGCACCGGCCTGATGGGCGAGAGCGTGAGCGTCACCGCCGGCCGCGATCTGACCGCCGTAGGCGCGGTGGTTGATGCCACCGGCACAGTGGTCCTCGGTGCGGGCAACAATGTGCTGATCACTTCTGCGGAAGACCATCACAGCAGTGAGTCCAGCGAGAGCAGGAAGAAGTCCGGCTTCACCGGTGGCTTCTCCAATGGAACTGCTTCGATCGGCTACGGCAGCTCGAAGAACAGCAGCAGTTCTGCCGAGAAGTCGACCACTCAGGTCGGCTCCGCCATCGCCTCGCGCGAAGGCAGCGTGCTGATCAACGCCGGCAACCAGCTGACGATCGCCGCGTCCGACGTGGCCGCAGGCAAGGACCTGACCCTGGTCGGCAAGGACATCAACCTGCTCGCCCGCCAGGATACGGTGGATACGCAGGCCAGCCAGTCGAGCAAGTCCAGCGGGTTCTCGGTGGGCGTCACCTACGACCCGGCCAAGGCGTACCGCACTGCACGCGACAACGCCACCGAAGGCATGGCCGACAGTGGCACGATGATGGGCCGGATCACGCGTACCGCTGAAGGCGTAGCGGCCGGCGTGTCGGCGGCCGTGCTGCCGGCGATCACGGCCGGCAGCCAGCGCTCGAACAGCAACCAGAGCCACTCCACCAGTGACGCCCGGGTCAGCAACCTCAATGCTGGCGGCAATCTCTCGCTGATCGCCAATGGCGGCTCGATCACCAGCCAGGGTGCGCAGATGACGGCCGAGGGCAATGCTGTCCTGCTGGCCACCAAGGACATCGTGTTCGATGTCGCGCACAACACCGAGCGCAGTGACAGCGACAGCCGGGGCAAGGGTTGGGGTATCGCCACCAACTCCGCCGGTCTGCCGTTTGGCACCAACAATTCGCGCAGCGAGGGCGCCGGCCAGAGCGATACCATCACCGGCACACAGCTGTCGGTGGGTGGTGGTGTACGCATGGCCACCACCGAGGGCGATATCAGCCTGACCGCCGCCAGCATCGCGGCGGAAAAGGACGTCAGCATCCGCGCTGCGGGCGACCTGACGATCCGTAGTGGGCAGGACACGGTCAGCAATGCCAACCGCTCGGACAGCAAGGCGATCGGCACTGTGCAGATCTCCGATACCGAGAAGTTCTCCGGCTGGCATCGCGAGAATCATCGCGATGACAACGCGCAGGTCTCACAGGTGGCCAGCACCGTCGGCAGCCTCGGCGGCAACGTCAACCTCACCGCAGGTGGCAAGTACACGCAGAGCGCCAGCAATGTGGTGGCAGCGAAGGACGTGGACATCACCGCTGCCGAGATCGAGCTGCTGACCGCTGACGAAAGTGGTCACTACTCGCAGAGCGACAAGGACCTGAAGATCGGTGCCTTCGCGCGGGTGAAGTCGCCATTGATCGATTTGCTCAACAATGTCGACGCCGCCCGCAAGTCCGACGACCGCCTGCAGAAGATGCAGGGCCTTGCCGCTGGTGCCAATGCCTATCAGGCCGCCAGTGCCATCTCCAGCATGGCCGGCAAAGGCGGAGGCGGGGCATTGCTCAGTGCCGAGGCCGGCGTCGGGTTCAAGACCTCCAGCAGCAATGCCGACGGCAACAGCCAAGTCTCGCGCGGCTCCACCATCCAGGGGGGTGGCAACGTCAACCTGACCAGCACCCAGGGCGACATCCACGTGGTGCAGGGCAATCTGAGCGCGGGCAACACGCTCAGCCTGGATTCGGCTGGTGACATCCTGCTGGAAGCAGGCAAGGCGCATGTAGCCGACCGCAGCAAGAGCAGCAACGCCGGCGCCGAGGTCGGCGTGGGCGTTGCAGTGGGCGCGCAGACCGGCGTGTACGTTTACGCCGAAGCCAGCGTCGGCAGCAGCAAGTCCAACGCCGAGAGCAGCACCTGGCAGAACACCACGCTGACCGGCAAGAACATCTCGATGAAGGCCGAGGGCGATACCACTCTCCGTGGCGCGACCGGCACCGCCGACCGCATCGACGTGAAGACCGGTGGCACGCTGACCATCGAATCGCTGCAGGACATCGCCGAGAGCATGTCCAAGAACAGCCAAGTGGGCGGTCGCGTGCAGGTGTCGTTCGGTACCGCATGGAATGCTGACGGGTATGCCAGTGCGGGCAAGGCCAACGGCAGCTATCAGGGTGTTGGCCAGCAGAGCGGCCTGTTTGCCGGCAATGGCGGGTACCACGTCGATGCAGGTCACGTGAACCTGTTGGGCGGCGCGATTGCCAGCACCAATGCGGGCAACAGTGAACTGACTGCGGGCTCGTTGACGTTCACCGACCTGCAGAACCACATGGACTACAAGGCCACGTCGGGCAGCATCAGTGGTGGCTTCGGCAGCAGCGGCAAGGGCCCGACGGACAAGGGTGTGGGAGCGGTTGAGCAGCTGCAGGGTATCGGCAGCAACATCAAATCCGGAACGTTCGGCAGCGTGGATGGTGTCGCGTTCGGCGGTGGACTGCCGATGCATGAAAGTGGCAGCGACAGCTCAAGCACGCGTGCAACACTGACCGAGGGCAATATCACCATTGGCGGCAGGAAGACCACGGCGGCCGAACTTGGTGTCAATACCGATGCTGCAGCGGCACACCGTGCGCTGGAGGCGATGCCGGATGCCAACAAGATGCTGGCCGACCAGCAGGCGCTGGCGAACGCAGCAAGCACGGTTCTTGCCACCAGTAAGCAGATCGCATCGGACATTGGCAGCTACGGGATCAACAAGATCACCGATGCCTACCTGGAGGGTAAGAGCGCCGCAGAGAAGGAGACCTTTGCCAACCTCAGTCCCAAGGACCAGTACACCGCCCTTGCAGGCTTTGACAGCTCTTACCCTGATGCGCTGGTCACGCAGCAGAAGTGGGCACCCGACGGTACCTATGGCCGTGCGCTCAACGCGGTCTCCAACGCGCTGGTCGGCGGCGTGGCAGGGCAGGCAGGTGGTCAGGTCATCTCGAACACACTCGCGCCCTACGCCGCTGAGCTGATTGGAAAGACATTCGATCCCAACAAGCAGAGCGCCGTCCCCAGTGAGGCGATGCAGATGCTCTCGCATGCGCTTCTGGGCGCGCTGCTTGCGGAGGCGAATGGGGGTTCCGCGGGTGCCGGAGCCGCTGCTGCCGGAGGGGGTGAACTGGCAGCCAAATTCCTGGGTGACTACTACGCGCGGCAGAATGGCGGGCAGCTGACTCCGGAGCAGGAACAGCAGATCAAGGCATTGGGCCAGGCGGTCGGCGCGATGGCAGGGGGGATTGGTGGAGACGGAGCCATGGGTGCGGCGTTGGGAGCCACCATCGCCAGGAACTCCGTCGAGAACAACTACCTGAATCATGCCGAGCGCATGCAATTCCTCGACGCCATGCTGAGCTGCATGAAGAGCGGGGAGCGTTGCGGCGAACAGAAGGAGCTGGCAGCACTGTCGGACGCGCGCAATGCGGCACTGATTGCTGCATGTACCGCGGCTCCCGATTCGCCTGCCTGCCGCGCAGAGCAGACGAAGCTGGGTGACGCCTATTGGTCACTTACCCAGAATGACTCCACCTATCTGCGATGGATCAAGGACAATGGCCTTGATCTGGCCCAGGCGGCACTGACGAAGGGCAATGGTGGCCAGGTCGCCTCCGATCTGCTGACGCATACGTCCTCGCTGGATGCACGTTACAAGATCACCTGTGCAGCGGCAGGGCGCTGCGATCCATTCACCGCCGGCATGCTCGCGTTGAATGGGAAGACACAGGAGGCGGCAGCCAACGCGGCACTGAATCTGCTGTTCGACAAGGTGGGCTCGGGAGCTGGCGTGGTGACCAACGCGGGTGGAATGGTCATGGACATGGCGAAGATGAATGCCATCTACATGTCCATTGAAAGCACCAAGCAGGCCTTGAACGACTTCCAGCGCATCGGCGAAATTGGCGGCTGGGGTGTCGTGAAGGAAAAGGGTGCCGGCGCCTGGTCGTCCATTTCAGGCTACTTCGGGAACGGCTGGGATGCGGCGACCTACGAGCTGGGCCTGAACCAGAAATGGAACCTGGCCGATGTGGCCGCAAACGGCTTCACCAAGGGTGACATGGGGCTGGACGTCGCATTGGCCGTGGTCAGCTTGGGTGATGTCACCGCGATGCGTGCGGCCGCGAAGGCCAGGAAGCTGGCGGCGTTGGAGAGGGAGGTCGCAACGAATGGCGTGGAAGGTGCGAAGCCAGCAGTCGGCGTCAAAGATGGAACGCCTCATTCAGATGCACCATCAGGCGATGTCATCGGCAAACTTGAGCCGGGCAACCCAAGTAGTTCAAGTCTCCCGCGTTTCGGGGATAGGCTGCTTATTGACCAGGGACAGCTTCCCACCTGTGGGCCGACTTCTTGTGCAATGGTGCTGGATACCGCCGGTAAAAAGGTGGACCTGGGCGCCATTATCATACAGTCCAATGTAAGAGCTGAAGGGACCACTATGCCTGCCTTGGCCCAAGTCCTAAGAAACAACGGACTTTCTTCAACCAGAAGGGCGTCGGTCACTATTGAAGAGCTCGCGAAAGCAACAGCGAAGGGTGATCCTGCAATCGTTAGAATGAGCTTGGATCGAGGAGGTCATGCTGTTGTCGTGGACGGTGTTACGATGAGGAACGGGCAATATGTAGTTGCCATACGTGACCCTGCAATGGGCAGGCAGTATTTCACGCCCATTGATGAGTTTAAAAGAAAATTCTCTGGCGAAGCAATTATTACTAGTAAATAGGTGATATTTAATGTCTGATGGTTTCAAAAAATTCTCTTGTATTGATTTTCCGGCTCTGTATGGAAGCGTTGTATCGTTGAGGGCTTTTCTGGTTGTTCGTGGTAGGGAATGCTTTCTGGTAGATAGTCGTGATCATCAATTTTCTGATCTTAGGGTGGAGGTGAGTTCACCTGGTCTCGAAAGATTGCTTGATGAGGCCGTGGGAGGATGGGTTGGTGGTGTTGCCTCATACTTTGATGAGATCCTCATTTCGGGAGTAGTTCGCGAAGGGACGACCCGGAGAGACCTTGCGTCCATTGCGGAAATTTCAAGGCTTACGCTTTTTAGGGATGAATTGGTATTTGAAGTGATAGTTTAATGTCAGCTGTTTGCGGGTACTAATTGGTACTTTAGGGTCTGATTGAAATTATGGATTTTTTATTATTTTGGTTGTTATTGGGGGCGGGGCTGTGGCTGGTGTCGGGCAGGCTTTTCTGCGTGCAATTGTTCCTCTGGACTCGTGCAGGTCATTAGGCGAATTTTGACTGTCGAATATCCGGTTTCAGGGCCAAGGGGTGTCTGGACGATCGGCGCGCTGCGCCGAACCACGGCTGCGGTCCATGGTTACAATCTGCCCATGATCAGCCCCCGCCTTCTGGCTTCCACACTGCTGGCACTGGCCCTGGCGGCCTGCACCGCCACCGCGCCCGTGCAGCACAACCCGCTCGCCACCTGGGTGCCATCACCCAACCAGAACGCGCGCACGCCGGTCATCATCGTCATCCACCACACCGAGCAGAAGTCGGTGCAGCAGAGCCTGCATACGCTGCGCACGGCCAACAGCGGTGGACCGGTCAGTGCACATTACCTGGTCGGCGCCGATGGCCATCGCTACCAGCTGGTCGCCGATGAGCGCCGCGCCTGGCACGCGGGCGCGGGGCGCTGGGGCACCATCACCGATCTCAACTCGGCCTCGATCGGCATCGAGCTCGACAACGATGGCCGCAGCCCGTTCAGTGCGGCGCAGATCGAATCGCTGATCGTGCTGCTGCGCGATCTCACCACGCGTCTGAACATTCCGCCGCGACAGGTGATCGGCCATGCCGACCTGGCGCCGACGCGCAAGCAGGATCCGAGCCGCTTCTTCCCTTGGCAACAGCTGGCCGAGGCTGGCTTCGGGGTATGGCCGCGCGCCGCCGACGGCGCGGCACCGGAAGGCTTCGACGCGTGGAATGCGCTGGCCCGCTTCGGCTATCCACTGGACAACCGCGAAGCCACCGTCGCCGCCTTCCACCGCCGTTTCCGTGGCCGCGACGACCTGCCGAAGACGCTGGATGCCGAAGACGCGCGCATCCTGTACTCGCTGCTGCTGCAGACGCCGTGACCCCGCGCATGAACGCTTGACCCCGCGCCGGGTTGCCGCCCAGCGGCCGGCCCGCCACCATGGCGGCATGATCGATTCCGCCACCTTCTTCAAGCGCAGGCACTGCATCCTGCTGGCAGCGGCCGTGCTCGCCGGTTGCGCCACCACCGCCCCCCGCACCGGATCTGAAGTGCCGACGCCGGTCACGCCGCCCGCGGCCACCTATGCCAAGGCTGCATGGAGCGCATTGCCCCCGGTCTCCGATACCGATCTGCAGGCCGGCTTCGTTGCCTGGCGCAGCAGCTGCACCCGCCTGAAGAACGATGCGGTCTGGGCCAAACCCTGCGCCACCGCCGTAGCGGTGTCAGACAAGGACCCGGCCGCGATCCGCCAGTTCCTGCAGCGCGACCTTGATGTCTATGCGCTGCGTGCCGGTGGCCACCAGGCCGACGGACTGATTACCGGCTACTACGAGCCGATCTATGCCGGCAGCCTGACCCGCACCGACAAGGCGACGGTGCCGGTCTACGGCACTCCCGATGATCTGGTGGTGGTGCAGCTGGAGAGCCTCTACCCGGAACTGAAGGGCAAGCGCCTGCGCGGTCGCGTCGAAGGCAAGGTGCTCAAGCCCTATGACGACGCCGGCACCATCGCGTCCAAGGGCGCCAACGCCCCGGTGCTGGCCTGGCTGACCGACCCGATGGACCTGCAGCTGCTGCAGATCCAGGGATCCGGCCGCGTGCGCCTGGCCGATGGCAAGCAGGTGCGTCTGGCCTATGCGGAACAGAATGGCCACCCCTACCGCGCCATCGGGCGCTGGCTGGTGGACCAGGGCCAGCTGAAGAAGGAAGACGTCACCATGGACGCGATCCGCGCCTGGGCACGGGCCAATCCCGCGCGCGTGCCGGAACTGCTGCGCAGCAACCCCAGCTACGTGTTCTTCGTGCGCAACCCGGACAGCCCGGAAGGCCCGCGTGGTTCGCTGAACGTGCCGCTTACCGCCGGCTACAGCGTGGCGGTGGACCGCAGCGTGGTGCCGCTGGGCAGCCTGCTGTGGCTCTCCACCACGCGCCCGGACGGCACCCCGGTGGTGCGCCCGGTGGCCGCGCAGGACACCGGCGGCGCCATCGCCGGTGAGGTGCGCGCCGACCTGTACTGGGGCAGCGGGGATGCCGCCGGCAAGCTGGCCGGCGACATGAAGCAGAAGGGCAATATCTGGATGCTGTGGCCGAAGGGCGCGCCCCTGCCGAACTGAACCAGCAGGGGGTCGGATCCCTTTCCAAAGGGAAGGGCTCTCACCCCGGATGCCTGATAATGGCGCCATTCCGAACTTTCCGGCCGCGCCTGCGGCCAGGACCCCTGCAATGACCTACGCAAAGCACAACGCAAAACCCGGCGCGAAGTCCGCCGCAAAGAAGTACTACAAGCACTGGGCCGAATCGGGCCTGGGCAAGGGCAACGTGCTGATGGAAGCCCGTGGCGAGAAGATCGTGCGCCAGGTGGAAATCTACGGCACCAGGATGGTCTGGGCCGACGAGCACGCCCACAGCGATGACCGCTTCCTGCTGGCCGACCAGCCAGTGTCGTTCCTGGATTTCGACGAAGATGACGAGATCAGTGCGCGCGAGTTCGAAAGCGCCTGGAAGAAGGCGCGGGAAGCCACCGGCTACCCGGTGTAATCCCAGCCCCCGGCACCCGCCCTTGTAGCGCCGAGCCTTGCTCGACGCTGCAAAAGCGGGCATGTGAAATGTTATATGATTACATTTCACCGCAGCCGCCCCTTCCCATGAAGACTCCCACCCTTGTGGCCGCCCTGGCGGCCGCGCCGCTCGCCCCTGAAGCTTTCGCACAGTCCGCCGATGCCGCGCTCACCCTCGGCAAGGTGCAGGTGCACCAGCACGGCGAAGGCCAGCTCAGTGCGCACCAGGTGCTGACCTCGGTGGACGTCCTGGGTGCAGACCAGATCGAAAACCGCAACGTCTCGCACAGCTGGGAACTGCTCGGGCAGATGCCCGGCATCCAGCTCACCGAAACCCGGCAGGGCGCCGAATCGGGCAAGGTCAGCTTCCGCGCCTTCAACGGCGAGGGCTACCTCAACGCCATCAAGACCCTCATCGACGGCATCCCCAGCAACGTCAACAGCGGCAACCAGCGCTTCATCGACATGCTGTTCCCGCTGGACATCAGCTACATCGAAGTGGTGCGCGGGACCAACGACCCGCGCTATGGGCTGCACAACATCGGTGGCAACGTGAACTTCGGTACGCGCCAAGGCGGCAGCTACACCGATGCGCGCCTCGCCTACGGCAGCTACAACACCCGTGATGCACAGCTGGCGGTTGGCCGCGAAGCCAATGGCTTCGCGCAGAACTATTTCGTCGGCACCCAGGCCAGCGATGGTTATCGCGACCACGACACCTCCAGGAAGTACTCGCTGGGCGGCAAGTGGTTCTTCGGCACGCTGGACGAAGGGCTGCGCGTGGGCCTGACCGCGCGCGCCTATCACCATGAGGCCGACGAACCCGGCTTCATGACCGCCGAGGAACTGCGCACGCACCGCCGTGGCAGCGAGCTGCGCAACGGCAACGACGGTGATGACCGCGACATGCGCCAGCTTGCCGCGCACCTGGATATGAAGCTGTCCGACGCACTCACCTTCGGCACGCGGCTCTACTACAACCGCTATGAAGACGACCGCCGCGTGACCTTCAGCGACCTGCCCACCGGCAACCTGCCGCGTCAGCGCCGCGTGTGGGATGAGCGCCAGACTGGCCTGCTCAGCACGCTGACCTGGCAGGCCAGCCCAGCGCTTACCCTCGAAGGCGGCTTGAACTACGAGCAGCAGGACAACGGCTATATCCGCGAGCGCTACGCCTACGCCGAACCGACGGATTACAGCCAGCCGCCGGTGCGCGTGCAGAACGACGACCGCCACAGCTTCGACAACTGGGGCGCCTACGTGCAGGCCATCTACCGGCCCGCCGAGGCGTGGAAGATCGTGCCGGCCTATCGTATCGATCGCTTCAGTGGCAGCACGCACCTGATGAACGGCGTCCGCGGACGCCTGCAGGACTACGGCACCATCGGTCAGCCCAAGCTGAGCGTCATCCACAGCCTGGGCCAGACCACCCACGTCTACGCGAACTGGGGCCGCACCTTCCAGGTACTGACCGGGTCCACCGCGCCGGCCTACCTCACCCCCGGGCAGGCACCGATGCAGCCGTCCACCAACACCGGCATGGAGCTGGGCCTGAAATTCCAGCCGTTTGCCGGCAGCCAGGCACGCCTGGCGGTGTGGCAGCAGGACGCGGAAAACGAGGTATCCAACATGCCGGCCACCGGCACCACGGTCACCCTGGGCAAGACCCGCCGACGCGGCGTGGATGCGCAGCTGAGCCTGCAACTGGGCGACGACTGGACGGTATGGGCCTCGCACGCCTACCAGGAAGCGAAGATCACCCGCGACGACCGCGATGCCGGCATTTCCCTGCAGGGCCGCGAAGTGGCTGCCACCCCGCGCCATATCAGCAATCTGGGTGTGGATTACCGCGCCGCTGATGCGCTGCGGCTGGGCCTGCAGGCGCGTGCACAGGGCGATTACTACCTGGAAGAACGCAACGTGGCCGGCAAGTTCGGTGGCTTCGCCGTGCTCGACCTCAGTGCGGCCTATCAGCTCACCCCGCGTTTCAGCGTGGACCTGCAGCTGAAGAACGTCACCGGCCGCCAGTACGCCTACGCCTGGTACGACAGCTTCTTCTGGGACAGCGCCCGCCCGATGTTCTCGCCGGCCCCGGGCCGCAGCGTGTTCGTCGGCCTGAACATGAAGCTGTAACCGGCCACGCATCTGGTAGTGGTCGAGCTTGCTCGACCTGCGGCAGGGGTCAGAGCCCTTTCCTGACGGAATGGGATCCGACCCCGGACCCCCGTTTTGCACTACATTGGTGCAATGTCCGACCCCGCACCCCCGCCGTCCCTCGATGCCCTGGGCACGCCGCTGGCCTGGGCCGGGGCCGATGGCTGCATTGCCGGCTGCAATCCGGCCTTCGCCCGCTGGCTGGGCGTCAGCGTCCGGCGCCTGCTGGGTCGGCCATTGGTCGCCTTGGAAGTGCAGGGCGAGGCGTTGGCCCATTTCCTGGCCCGCGACGAGCGCGACAGCCTGCGCCTGAACCGGCTGGCGCTGGCGGTGCCCGGCGAGGCGCCGCGCTTCGCCGAGGGCTGGATGAGCCGGCGCGACGATGGCGGCTGGCTGCTGGAGGCGCATCCGGTCGATGAGTTCCCAGGACTCGATCCCACCCAGGCGCTGCCCAGCGCGCTCAGCGCGGCGCTGAAGGGGCTGGCCCACGAGCTGCGCAACCCGCTGGCCGGGCTGAAGGGCGCGGCCCAGCTGCTGGCCCGCCGCGCGGCGCAGCGCGACGCCAGCGAACGTGAGCTGATCGAACTGATCGGCTCGGAGATCGAGCGCCTCAACGGCCTGCTCGAC
Source organism: Stenotrophomonas sp. YJH_SMC_120 (assembly GCF_059368675.1). NCBI lineage: Bacteria > Pseudomonadati > Pseudomonadota > Gammaproteobacteria > Lysobacterales > Lysobacteraceae > Stenotrophomonas > Stenotrophomonas sp. YJH_SMC_120. The sequence goes on along the minus strand of NZ_JCAFRY010000005.1, from coordinate 64,539 downwards.
CAGCTGCTGTCGCCGGCCCCGGCGGCGCCCCACGCCGAACTGAACATCCATGCCGCGCTGGAGCGCGTGCTGCGCCTGGCCGAGAGCGAAGCCGGCTGGGCGGTGCGCCTGCAGCGCGACTACGACCCCAGCATTCCCGAATTCCATGGTGACGCCGACCGCCTCACCCAGGCGGTCTGGAACCTGGTGCGCAACGCGATCCAGGCCGGCGCCGGCAACATCACCCTGCGTACCCGCGTGGAGCATGGCGTGCGCATTGCCGAACAGCTGCACACGCTGGCGTTGCGCCTGGAAATCGCCGACGACGGCCGTGGCGTTCCCGAGGAACTGGCTGAACACCTGTTCCTGCCCTTGGTCAGTGGCCGTGCCGAAGGCACTGGCCTGGGTCTGGCGCTGGCCCAGCAGGTGGCGCGCGAGCATCGCGGCACGCTGACCTACCGCTCGCGCCCGGGCCATACCGTGTTCACCCTGCTGCTGCCGATCGTCAGCGGCGCCGCCCCGGCCGAGGAGGCCCCGCGCGATGTCTGAGTCCTCTTCGTCCCCGCAGTGCATCTGGGTGGTCGATGACGATCGGGCCGTGCGCTTCGTGCTGTGCACCGCGCTACGCGAGGCGGGCTACCAGGTCGTCGATTTCGACAGCGCCGCACCCGCCCTGCAGGCGTTGAGCGAAGGCCCGCCACCGGCGCTGCTGTTCACCGATGTGCGCATGCCCGGCGACGATGGCCTGGTGTTGCTGGACAAGCTCAAGGCCGCGCTGCCGCAGCTGCCGGTGGTGGTGATGTCGGCCTATACCGATGTAGCCAGCACGGCCGGCGCGTTCCGCGGTGGCGCGCATGAATTCCTGTCCAAGCCGTTCGATCTGGACGATGCGGTGGCACTGGCGCAACGGGTGCTGCCGGCCGTCGCACCGGCATTGGCGGCGGCCACACCTGCGGCCGAAGCGCATAGCGACCAACCGCCGCAACTGGTGGGCGATACCCCGCCGATGCGCGCGCTGTTCCGCGCCATCGGTCGCCTGGCGCAGGCACCGCTGGCGGTGCTGATCACCGGCGAGACCGGCACCGGCAAGGAGCTGGTGGCCAATGCGCTGCATCGCGAATCACCGCGCGCGCAGGGGCCCTTCGTCGCGCTCAATACCGCTGCAATCCCGTCCGAGCTGCTGGAAAGCGAGTTGTTCGGCCACGAAGCCGGCGCCTTCACCGGCGCACAGCGCCGCCATATCGGCCGCTTCGAGCAGGCCGATGGCGGCACGCTGTTCCTGGATGAGATCGGCGACATGCCGCTGCCGTTGCAGACCCGGCTGCTGCGCGTGCTGGCGCAGGGCGAGTTCTTCCGCGTCGGTGGCCGTGAACTGATCCGCGTCGACGTGCGCGTGGTCGCCGCCACCCACCAGGACCTGGAAGGGCTGGTTGCACAAGGAAAGTTCCGCGCCGACCTGCTGCACCGCCTCGACGTGGTGCGCCTGCAGCTGCCACCGCTGCGCGAGCGCCGCGAGGACATCGCACAGCTGGCCAGTACGTTCCTGGCCGCCGCCGCGCGCAAGCTGGATACGCCGCCGAAGCGGCTGACCGCGGCCGCACTGCAGGCGCTGCGCGAACACGACTGGCCGGGCAACGTGCGCGAACTGGAAAACGTGTGCTGGCGGATGGCGGCGTTGGCGGCCGCCGACACCATCGGCGTGGCCGACGTCGATACCGCGCTCAACCGTACGCGCGGTCGTCGCAGCAGCACCACCAGCGCCGATCCAGGGCAGTGGGAAGCGCTGCTGGCCGAATGGGCACGCCGTCAGCTGGCCGAAGGCGTGGAAGGGCTGCACGCGCAGGTGCGCGAGCGGGTCGACCATGCCCTGCTGGAGGCCGCGCTGCAGATCACCCACGGCCGCCGTGCCGAAGCCGCGGCCCGCCTGGGCCTTGGCCGCAATACCCTTACCCGCAAGCTGGGCGCCGGACGCCGCCGCGGGGGCCATTGAACGGCCCCTGCACGCGATCCTCGCGCCCGCTTGCCGAACTGTTGATCGTTCATGGACGATGCAACGCTTAGTGTCATCTGCAAGGAGTCTTTGATGCGTCTGTCCTTTGCCATCCTGCCGTTGTCCGCCGCCGTGCTGCTGTCTGCCTGCGGCAGCGCGCCGAAAAAGACCGAACCTGCTCCGCCGCCGCCGACCGTGGTCAGCGCAGCGAAGCAGGGCGAGGCCAATCTTGCGCCGGCCTCGGCCAGCATTGTCAGTGGCCGCATCGCACTGATGGTGGAGCCCGGCGGTATCCACATCACCGGCCTGATCGGTGGCCTGCAGCCGATGCAGCAGGCCGGCTTCCACATCCACGAGCGCGGCGACTGCAGTGCGGTGGATGCCAGCAGTGCCGGCAATCACTTCAATCCCGGTGGCGCTGCGCATGGCCGCGCCGGCACCGGCAAGCACCATCTGGGCGACATGGACAATCTGCGTGCCGACGCCCAGGGCCGCGCCAACGTCGATATCCACCTCAAGGGCGTTACCCTTGGCGGAGGCGCCGCCACCGATATCGCCGGACGTGCACTGGTCGTGCATGCCAACGCCGACGACTATCGCAGCCAGCCCGCCGGCAATGCCGGCGTCCGCATCGCCTGTGGCGTGATCCGGGTTGTCCGCTGATCACTGCAGGCATCATCCAGGGAGAGATTCCATGCGCTTGATCCACACTTCGCTGTTCGCAGCTATTGCTGCGCTGGGCCTGGCGGCCTGCAACCAGCAGCCGGCCGCGCCGCAGGCTGAAACCCCTCCGGCCGCGCCGGCCGACGGTGCCACCACCGAACCGGCTGCAACGCCGGCCCCGGCGGCTGCACCGGCTGCCGATGCTACGGCCAGCGCCGAGCTGGCACCGACCCAGGGCAACGAGACCAAGGGCAGCGTCACCTTCAAGGTGGTCGATGGCAAGGTCCACGTGACCGGCCAGATCAGCGGCCTGAAGCCGGGCAGCGAGCACGGCTTCCACATCCACGAGAAGGGCGACTGCAGCGCCCCGGATGGCATGAGCGCCGGTGGCCACTTCAACCCGGGCAAGCAGGATCACGGCAATGTCGCCACCGATCCGCACCACGGCGGCGACATGCCCAACATCAAGGCCGACGACAAGGGCGTGGCCACCATCGACGGCCCGGTGTCGAGCAACGTCAACATCGGCAAGGGTGATGACTTCGACATCATCGGCCGTGGCCTGATCGTCCACGCCGATGCGGATGACTACAAGACCCAGCCGACCGGCAATGCCGGCGCGCGCCTGGCGTGTGCGGTGATCCAGAAGGCGCCGTAAGCGCGCTCCTGCTGGAAATGGAAAACGCCGGCGCAAGCCGGCGTTTTTCTTGTATCCCTTCCTGTAGAGCCGAGCCGATGCTCGGCTGCCTTTGCTGCGGTCAGGGGGATCGCAGCAATGTGTCGCGTCGCTGCCGCAGTTCAGCGCATTCGGCAGGGCCGCTTTCACACAGTATCGAGATATCGGTCTGCATGTGGGCCTTGCCCGTCTTGGCATCGATCACTTCGCGCTTGAAGGTGCGCACCACGGCCGGTGCCGTGCGGTGGGGCGGCACCATCACCAGCCAGTGGGTCATGGTCACCGGCTTCAACCGTCCCTCGGTCATCTCGATTTCCCGCATGATCGCGCCAAGACTGGTGTTGTAGAGCGTCATCCCCGGCTGACTCGACTGATCCGGCGCAAGATCTACACCCTTCATCTTCGGCAGCGCTTCGACGAAGCCGGCGACGGTGCCGAATTCCAGCAGGGCATCATTTGCAATCACCACATCATCTGGCTCCGGCTCTGATGCCTCCGTGGCCGCTGGCTGGCGCCGCGGTTCGAAGTTGAATGACTGGGTGAAGCTGATCCAGGGGTGCTTCACGGGCGCGTCCGGCGGGCAGGTCAGCCGCCAGTTCCGTGCGGCGTTGAGCAGCGTGTCATCAATGCGTGCATCCCCGCTGCTCCGGCCGATCTTCACCTCCGTTTTTGCCGGATCGCCGGCCACCGGGCGCAACCAGACTTCCGCCGAGCCGCGCAAACCGCTGGACCGCACTGCGCTGGAGAACCTGGGTTCGTTGTCCGCCCAGCTCAGGCGGTCCAGCCGGCAAGCCGGTTCCGGAACAGGCACGACCGGTTGCGGGAGCCGTTCAGCACGCGCGCATCGTGGGCGCGGCCCTGCGCATCGACGTTGACCTGCACCTTGACCGTGTTGCTGAAGCTGATATGGCTGTCATAGACCTCGGGCTCCGCCACGGCAGCAGCGAAGGCCGGCGCAACTGTGCAGGTGGGTGTCGCGGCAACCGGTGCCGCTGCCTGGGCCATGATCGGAAGGCCACAGACGGCTGTGGCAAGCAGGGTCAGCCCTGCGCATTGAAGTGTATACAGCATGCAGTTCGTCCTTGATCGCGCATGAGTATCCATGCACAAGCCCGCAATGGTGGCACATCGCGCCGCCGAACCGGTTGGCGGCGCGTGGTGCGGCTTGATCAGCGCGCCAGCAGTTCGCGCGCGTCCTGGCCGGCCTCGCAGTGCACGAACAGTACCGGCACGCCATGTGCTTCCAGCACCGCGGCCATCTGTCGCTGGCGCATCAGGAACTGCTCGTAGATGCCCTTCAGGCGGTCGCAATCGTTCTTGCCGTAATCGTAGTGCGCGCACCAGCCGGCCGGATCGAACAGCGCCATGCGTGCTTCGCCATGCGTGTAACGCAGCAGCGGCTCGGGCGCGGCGTTGAGCCATTCGTCTTCACCGGGGGCCATGATCGCGGTCTCGATCAGCGGCCACAGCGCAGCCAGGCCCTGGTTGTCGTACTGCATCGACATCATCGCGGCCAGATCATTCACGGTGAAATAGCGCGCGTGCTCGATGCGGGCACCGAAGGTGTTCTGCGCCATCAACGCAGTGTCGGCATGGGCCATGCCGTTGGCCAGCAGCGTGTCTTCCAGCGCCCCGGCCACCGCATTGGTCGTCGCCACGTCGCTGCCAGTCAGCAGGAACGGCACCACGCGCAGGCCGCCGCCCACCAGGCTGGCGTCGGCCTGGAACGGTAGCGGCACGTCGCCCTGGGCGTCGGTACCAAAGGCCAGCAGGCGCGGGCCCTGGTTGCGGCCCGGCGCACGCATCTGCAGTTCTTCCAGGCGGCGATGGATCGGCCAGCCCGGGCGCAGCACCTCGGCCGGGTCGAAATGGGCGGCGGCGAACACCAGGTCCAGCTCGGCCACCTGCGGCACCAGCTTGGACAGGTCGCGGCCGACGCGATCGGCCAGTTCACCGGCCTGTTCGGCGCTGAGTACCGCCTGGCGGGGGATTTCACCGCCGGCCAGTTCCAGGGCCAGCACGCCAAGGGCATTCATCGCGGGGTCGGGTTTGCTCATGGTTCCACGGTTGGCCCATCACAGGGCGGCAGCTACACTTGGCTCCATTATGCCTGCTCCGCCGTGCAGGCCATGTTGCAGACACCCTCATCCATGCCAGGTATCTCCATGCCCAACGCTCGTCCCGTCGCCATCCTCGGTGGCGTCCGCATTCCGTTCTGCCGCCAGAACACCGCGTATTCGGATGTCGGCAACCTCGGCATGTCGGTCCGTACGCTGGGCGCGCTGGTCGAACGGTTCGGCCTGCACGGCCAGCAGCTGGGTGAAGTGGCGATGGGTGCGGTGATCAAGCACTCCAGCGACTGGAATCTGGGCCGTGAAGCCACGCTCTCGTCCGGCCTGTCGCCGCTGACCCCGGGCATCACCCTGCAGCGCGCCTGTGGCACCTCGTTGGACAGCATCATCACCGTCGCCAACAAGATCGCGCTGGGCCAGATCGAATCGGGCATCGGCGGCGGTTCGGACACCACCTCCGACGTGCCGATCGTCTACGGCAAGAAGCTGCGCGCGCGCCTGCTGGCCGCCAACCGTGCCAAGAGCACTGGCGCCAAGATCCGCGCGCTCACTTCCGGCTTCAAGTTCTCCGAGCTCAAGCCCGAGTTCCCGGGCGTGGCCGAGCCGCGCACCGGCAAGAGCATGGGCGACCACTGCGAGGACATGGCCAAGGAATGGAACATCTCGCGCGACTCGCAGGACGAGTGGGCGGTGTCCTCGCACAAGAAGTTGGCCGCTGCCTATGAGCGCGGTTTCTTCAACGATCTGATCGCACCGTTCCGTGGCGTCGAGCGCGACAACATCCTGCGTCCGGATACCTCGCTGGAAAAGCTGGCCACGCTGAAGCCGGCCTTCGACAAGGTCTCCGGCCGTGGCACCCTGACCGCCGCCAACTCCACGCCGCTGACCGATGGCGCCGCCGCGGTGCTGCTGGCCAGTGAAGAGTGGGCGCGTGCGCACGGCCATGAGCCGCAGGCGTACCTGCGCGATGCGCACGTCTCTGCGGTGGACTTCGTGCATGGCGAAGGCCTGCTGATGGCACCGACCGTGGCCGTGCCGGAGATGCTCAAGCGCAACGGCCTGACCCTGCAGGACTTCGACATCTACGAGATCCACGAGGCCTTCGCTGCACAGGTGCTGTGCACCCTGCGTGCGTGGGAGAGCGAGGATTACTGCCGCAACCGCCTGGGCCTGGATGCACCGATGGGCCGCATCGACCCGGACAAGATCAACCTGCTGGGCTCGTCGCTGGCCACCGGCCATCCGTTCGCCGCCACCGGTGCACGTGTGATTGCTACCGCAGCCAAGCAGCTGGCCGAACGCGGCGGTGGCCGCGCGCTGGTGTCGATCTGCACCGCCGGCGGCATGGGCGTGGTGGCGATCGTCGAACGCTGAGCATCACGGTAGTGCCGGCCGCTGGCCGGCAGCGCTGGTACGAAAACGCCGCCCAATGGGCGGCGTTTTTTTTGTTGCTCCGGTGGGTGCCGACCGTTGGTCGGCACGCCTCACGGCAACCGCGGGTTGCCGAACTCGTCGCGCTCTTCATTGGCGTCATACACCGGCGGCTGCACCGCGATCGGCTGCTCTTCCACCGTGGCACGTAGCGGCGCCTCGCTGCCGCGCACCAGCGCCACGCTGTCCTCGCCGCGCTGCAGTCGCAGCGCATTGGCCAGGCACTGCGCGGCCAGCGCGTGCTCGCCACGCTGCGCGAACAGTTCGCCCAGCGCTTCCCACGCCGGGGCACCGGCGCCGGCGGCGATGGCCTCGTGCAGGAACGTATCGGCGGCATCCCACTGCTGCTGGGCCAGGGCCACGCGGCCCTGCGCCAGATGCAGTGCGGCCGAGCCATCATGCACATTGCGCCAGCGCGCCAGGTTGGCCTGGCGGGTGGCCAGGCGCTCGGCCGGCAGGCGGCCGTACAGCGCCACCAGTTCGTCGTCCCAGCGCTGGTCCAGCGCCTGTTCCAGCGCCAGCAGCGCCGGCTCATCCCAGTTCAGGGCCACCGCGCGGCTGGCATAGGCGCCCACCACGTCCGGGGTCGGCCGCAGCGCCTTCGGCGTGGCTTCCCACTGTGCGGCCAATGCGTTGACGTCGGCCGCTTCCAGCAGCGCCTGTGCGGCCAGGCGGGCTTCCAGTTCGCTGTTTGATTCGGCCGGCAGTACCTTGCTCTGGCGCAGCGCACCCAGCTGGCCATAGGCCTCGTGTGCGCGGCCGGCACGCGCCAGCGCTTCGGTACGCAGCCACAGGCCGCGCGGCGGCAGCGGCTGGATCGCCGCCACGTCCAATGCATTGATCGCATCCACCGGCAGATCGCGCGCCAGCAGCTGTTCGGCGCGCAGCAGTGCCTGCAGGGTGGCATCGCTCTCGCCAAGACGCTGCAGCAGCGCTTCACCGGCGGGGCCGTCGGCACGTGCCTGTGCGCTGCGCACGGCATTGGCCAGCGCCACCGCGCTCACTTCCGGGTCCTTGGCAGCGCCATCCAGCAGCTTCTCGGCACGCTGCCACTGGCCGTGCTCGTAGGCCTGCAGGCCGTCGATCAGGCGCACCCGGCCCTGCTTGCGGCGGTAGCGGCCCCAGGCGCGGAACGGTGCGGCAATCAGGCTCCACAGCAGCCACAGCACCAGCACTGCGATCACCGACAGCAGCGCCACCTTCGGCAGGTTGCTGTGGTAGTCGTAACCGCCGTAGCGCAGGGTCACTTCACCGAAACGGTTGAGGTCATCGGCGCCGAGCCATTGCGCGGCCACCACGCCGATGGCCACCGCCAGCAACAGCACAACCAGGGATTGCAGGGGTTTCATGCGGGATTACCTCCGGTCGGTCTGGGTGCGCAGTTGCTGCAGGGTGCTGCCAAGCACGGTGTTGCTGGCCTGCAGCGGAAGCTCGCGCAAGGCCTTCAGTTCAGCACGTTGCGCGCGCAGGGCCGGTGAATCCGGCCAGCGCCGCTGTGCCCAGTGCTCCACGCGTTCCAGTGCGGTATCGCGGCCCGTGCGGTCGCCGCGTTCGATCGCGGCGCGCGCCAGGGTCAGTTCCAGCTGCAGGGCGTCGTCGGCATTGCGACGTTCGGCGGCGGTCAGCGGGCCATTCTGGCGGCTCGGGGTGATGTCCACGAACGGGGCCAGCGTCGATTGCCACCACGGTTTTGCGGTGTCGGTCGCAGCGTTGCCGGTCACCTGCGACGGCAGCCCCTGCAGTGCCCTGGCCAAGGCATCCAGCCGCTGCAGCGACTGCACGCGCGGGCCGGCGCCCAGCGCATCGAGTGCATCGCGCTCCTGCACCAATGCCTGGCGCAGGTTCAGGCCATCGCTGTCGGGCAGATCGGCCAGCGCGGTGGCGGCCTGTGCATACAGGCGGCGCGCGCCTTCCACGTCGTCGGCATAATTCAGCCGTTGCGCCGCCTGGGTCAGCAGCAGTTCGGCCTCATCGCGCTGTACCGCCTGGCGGCCCTGGTTGGCGCTGTCGGCCAGCTTGGCCAGGTTCTCTTCCAGCAGCGCACTGCGCTGCGAAAGGCCCAGCATCTCGTCGCGCAGCACGCGGTTGGTGGTCGCCGCATCCTGCAGGCGCTGGCTGGTCGCGCGCTGGTCGCGGCGCAGTGCATCCAGCGTCGCCTCCAGGCCCTGCAGCTGCACGGCCATGGTCTGTGCCTGCGCTTCCTGTTCGTGCTGTTGCTGCTGCCAGACGTACCAGCCGGCATAGCCGCCCACGCCAAGCACGACCACCCCGGCCAGCGGCAGCAGCCAGCGCACGGGTCGACGGGGCGGGGAAACGGGCGGAGTCTCGTTCATGGGGCTTCCTTGTCGGCAACGTCGCCGGTCAGGATCCGGCAGGCCGCGTTGTGCACAGCATCACTGTTGCCGACCACAGCGGCAAGCGTGACCCACGTCCCTGTTCAGGTCGCTGCCGGGACGGTGAGCATGGCGTGTGCAGCGGCCACCAGCTGTGCCGTGGTGGGCCCGGCCGCGCGCACCACGCGCTGCAGCCCCAGTGCATGCGCCTGATCGCCCAGCCGTTCGCTGGCCACGACGACGGTGGCCTGGGCCTGCAGGCGTTGCTGCAATGCCGGCGGAAGCTGCTGCCAGAAATGCAGCAACGCCTCACCACTGCTCACCGCCAGCACCCACGGCTGCGCTGAATGCGCCAATCGAGCCAGCGTGCGGGGCGACAGGCGCAGCAGGCGGCGCTGGTAGACATCGGCACGTTCGATCGTGGCGCCTGCGGCCTGCAGGTGGGCAGCAATCAGGCCGCGTCCGCCGGGGGCGGTGACCAGTCCGATGCGCAGGCCCTGCACCTCGGCCAGCACCGGCAGCGCCAGCAGGCCCTCGCTGTCCATCCGCTGCGGTGCATGCACCTCGCCGACGCCCTGCGCCCGCAGTGCGCGCGCGGTGCCTTCGCCCACGGTCAGCCACGGGCTGCGTTGCGCCTCGGCCAGTGGCAGCAGGGACGCGGCTGCGGCAACGGCGGCCGGGCTGGTGAACACCACCCGATCGCAGTTCAGCGCGCGTTGCAGCTGGCGCACCACTGGCGTGCCCTTCAGGCGCTGCAGGCGCCACGGCGAAAGGGCCAGCACATGCCCGCCCAGCCCAGCAACGGCGCGGCGCAGCGCCACATGCTGGCCCTGCGGGCGCAGTGAAACCAGGGTCCAGCCCGCGTCGGAACCGGCGGCGCCAGTGGGTATCGTATGGTCGGCCATTGCCTGCATTATGCGGGCCCTTCGTTGTCGTGGTCTCTGCTCCGATGTCCGTTGATGCTCTGACTTCCTCGCTGGCCGCCCTGCAGGACGTGCTGGACTGCATGCCGGCGGTGCGCGCCATGCAGATCCAGCTCGACGGCTATGCCGACGGCGTGCTGCGCATCACCGCGCCGTTGGCCGCCAACGTCAACGACAAGGGCAACGCCTTCGGTGGCAGCCTGGCCTCGGTGCTGACCCTGTCCGGCTGGGCGCTGGTCAGCCTGCGCCTGCGCCTGGCCGGCCACGATGCCGAGGTCTACGTGGCCGACAGCAACCTGCGCTACCTGGCCCCGGTCTACGAAGACCTGCACGCCCACGCCGAAGCGGCCGAGGCCACCGGCTGGGACGCCTTCCTGAACACCTTCCGCCAGCGCCGCAAGGCCCGCATCAGCATCATCGCCACCCAGCCCGGTGCCGATGGCAAGCCTGCCGCCGAGTTCAGCGGTCGCTTTGTTGCCTTCGCCAAAGGGTAGGATGGCAGGCTGACGTTCTGGGGAAACCACCGATGCGCCGCCTCATCCAGTTCCTGATGTGTTCCCTGCTGCTGGTCAGCGCCGTGGCTTCGGCAGACGACCTGAGCCGCAAGCAGCGCAAGCTGCTGGAAGAGACCCAGATCGCCTACGGCGCCACCATCCGCTGGGGCAGCATGGACGATGCCATCGGCTATCTGGACCCCAAGCTGCGCAAGGAAAAGCCGCCCACCGAGTTCGAGCTCAACCGCTACGCGCAGCTGCGCGTGTCGTCCTACCGCGAGCGCAGCAGCGCGGCGCTGGAAGGCGGCCTGGTCGAGCGCCGGGTCGAAATCGGGGTGATCAACCAGAACACCCAGGCCGAACGCACCGTGATGGTGGTCGAGCGCTGGCGCTGGGATCCGGAGGCCAAGCGCTGGTGGCAGACCGCCGGCCTGCCGGACCTGTGGAAGGGGCAGTGACGGGCCGCGTCCGGCTTGTGCGACAATCGGCGCCCGCTTAATCGACCCGTGACCTGAGTGAATTACGAAGAGTTGCTGGCCTTTGCAGGCCGAAACCCGATGCTGTCCGCGGCCCTGGTCGGCCTGACCGTGGCCATCATCGTCACCGAGATCCGCCGCCTGTTCCGGGGCTTCAAGGGCATCAAGCCCGCCGAACTGACCCAGCTGATGAACGCGGGCGGCACGGTGGTGGTCGACCTGTCGGCCAGCGGTGACTTCGAGAAGGGCCACATTGCCGGCAGCCGCAACGCCCAGGCCAGTGCCTTCGGCCCGGACAACAAGCTGGTGGCCAACGCCAAGCAGTCGCCGGTGGTGCTGGTGTGCCGCAGCGGCAACGCCTCGGAAACCGCCGCCAAGGCGCTGAAGAAGGCCGGCTTCGAGAAGGTCTACGTGCTCGACGGCGGCATTCCCGCCTGGCAGCAGGCCGAGCTGCCGCTGGTCAAGGGCCGCAACTGATTGCCGCAGGTGGCGGATCCGGCCTTGTATGGGCCTGATCCCGCCCCCATCGCAGTAATTCGACCATCGTTTTCATTGCATTCATTGGAGTTACTGGAAATGTCCGAAGAGATCACCAACGGCGCTGCTGCGCCGGTCGATGCCGCCACCGGCCCCGCTTTCACCGTCGAGAAGATCTACGTCAAGGACGTCTCCTTCGAGTCGCCGAACGCCCCGACCATCTTCAATGACCAGGTGCAGCCGGAGCTGCAGCTGAACCTGAACCAGCAGGTGCAGCGCCTGGGTGAGAACGCCTTCGAAGTCGTGCTGGCCGTGACCCTGACCTGCCAGGCCGGTGAGCGCACCGCCTACGTGGCCGAAGTGAAGCAGGCCGGCGTGTTCGGCCTGGTCGGCCTGGACCCGCAGTCGATCGACGTGCTGCTCGGCACCCAGTGCCCGAACATCCTGTTCCCGTACGTGCGCCAGCTGATCAGCGACCTGATCCAGGCCGGCGGCTTCCCGCCGTTCTTCCTGCAGCCGATCAACTTCGAAGGCCTGTACGCAGAAACCCTGCGCCAGCGCCAGGAGCAGGGCGACGCACCGTCGCTGGCTGACTCCGAGCCGGCTGGCAACGCCTGATTCCTGCCGCGACGTCACGGATGAGCGCTACCGCTGACAAGATCGCCGTGCTTGGCGCCGGTTCCTGGGGAACCGCGCTGGCCAGCCTGCTCGCACGGCACGGTCACCCGACCGTGCTGTGGGGGCGCGACGCTGCCGTGGTCGAAGCCATCGACCAGCGCCACGAGAATCCGCGTTACCTGCCGGGCATCCCGCTGCCGGACAGCCTGCGTGCCACCACCGACCTGGCGTCGGCGGTGGAGGGCGCGGCCTGGATCCTGGTGGTGACCCCCTCGCATGCCTTCGGCGAAACCGTGCGTGCGCTGGCGCCGCTGCGTCCTGCCGGTGCCGGCGTAGCCTGGGCCACCAAGGGCTTCGAACCCGGTTCGGGCCGCTTCCTGCATGAAGTGGCGCGCGAAGTGCTGGGTGAGGACGTGCCGCTGGCCGTCGTCACCGGGCCGTCGTTCGCCAAGGAAGTCACCCAGGGCCTGCCGACCGCGATCACCGTGCACGGCGACGTGCCCGAGTTCGCGCAGACGGTGGCCGAGGCGATGCATGGCCCGGCGTTCCGCGCCTATACCGGCGACGACATGGTCGGTGCCGAGCTGGGCGGCGCGATGAAGAACGTGCTGGCCGTGGCCACCGGCGTGGCCGATGGCATGCAGTTGGGCCTCAACGCCCGTGCCGGCCTGATCACCCGCGGCCTCAACGAGATGCTGCGCCTGGCCGCTGCCATCGGTGCCAAGCCGGAAACGCTGATGGGCCTGGCGGGCCTCGGCGATCTGGTGCTGACCTGTACCGGCGACCTGTCGCGCAACCGCCGCCTGGGCCTGGCCTTGGGCCGTGGCCAGACGCTGCAGGATGCCGTGCGCGAAATCGGCCAGGTGGTCGAATCGGTGCAGACCGCCGACGAAGTGATGCGACAGGCGCGCCGCCATGGCATCGACCTGCCGATCTCCGACCGCGTGCGTGCCGTGCTGCACGGCGAGCAGACACCGGAAGAAGGCCTGCGCGCATTGCTGGCGCGGGAACAGAAACCGGAATACCCGGACACGCTGTTCAAGTGAATCGAAAAACCCCGGCTACATGCCGGGGTTTTTTTTGTGCGCGCCCCATCCACGCATGGCGTGGATCTACGACGGACCCCGCTTCTGGTAGCTGCCAACCTTGGTTGGCACCCAGCGGCAGCAATCACCGCGCTCGTGGCGGCGCGCTGGTGTTGTCCATGTCCGAAAAGATCAGCCACGGCCCATCGCCCACGCGCTTCAACGTGAGCGTGAACTTGCCGGTATCGCCCACGTTGTTGCCGTAGCTGTACGCACCGACGATGTAGCCCGTGTTGCCCTCCATCGAATACGCCAGCGCACGCAGCCGCAACGGGCTGCCGCCCTGGCCGGCATACGCGGCCTCGATCGCACTGCGGCCGCGCACCGGCGGCTGGTTGCTCTGCAGCACAAAGCCATCCTCGGCGAACAGCGCACCCAATGCCTTGACATCACCCGTGCGCCACGCCTGCTCGTAGTCGCGCAGTACACGGTCCAGTGGTGCGGGCAGCGCGATATCGGGAAGCGGCTGTGCGGGCTTCGCGCCTTCTGCATCGTGGGCAGTTGCCGGCGATGCCATCAGCAGGGCACTGCAGAAGATCATGGCGAGTCGTGTGCGGCGCATGCGTCCAGGCTCTGGCGATGACGGGAAGGCTTCAGACGCATCCTAGCGCGCCGCTGGTTAGAATCACGCGGCCGCCGATTTGGTGGATGCAGCGCAGATCAGACAAGGACACGGAATGAAGATGCGAATCACAGGGATGGCGATGATGGCCGCGCTGCTGGCAGCCTGCGGACAGGCACCGGAGAAGACTGGCGAGACTGCACCTGCTGTGGCGCCGGCACCGACCACCGAAGCACCGGCCGCTACCGCCACGGTGGTGGAGAAGAAACCATCCGCCGAAGACGGTGTGGACCCCTCGGTGTGGGATAACGAAGGCGAACCGGAAGACCCGATCGCTGGCGGGGAACTCACCTGCGCGGACAACCCGCTGGCGACGCATTTCTTCACCCTGGTCGGCGGCAATACCGTGGACGACTGCGGCCGCAAGGATCCGAAGGTGCTGGCCGCGTTCAACGCCCTGATGAAGAACACGGCCGCAGCCGAATCCGCTGACAAGGAGATTCCATCGCTGCGCGAACGCCTGTTGAGCGGGCCCAGCGGTCCTGGCGAACTGGTAGTGCTGCAGGGTGAGCCGTGGTGGTTCTACACCGCCTGCCAGGCCCACGACTGCCCCGGCACGGCGTTGGCGATGCTGTATTCGCCCGATCAGTCGAAGATGGTTGGCCGTCTTACCGCGCGCTGCCGTGTATGGTGGCTGGGCGAGCCGACGGCGGAACAACGTGCGCAGATCGAACAGCGCCAGCCACTGCAGGATGCCGCGTTGAAGGAAGACAGCGCACTCTGCGAGTGATGTGGCGCGCGCCGCAGCGCCGGGCCGTGCCCGGCGTTGCAGTGAGCGTTGTTCCCCGTATCACCCTTCCGGCCGCATGCGTGCGCTGACCTGTGCTGTCAGCGACAGACTGACCATCATCAGGCCCTCCATCAACCGGTCGCCCACGTACTCCTCGTCGGGTCCGTTCTGGCGCACGCGCTCGGCAGCCAGCAGCATTTCCAGCGCCACGCGCAGGCCGGTCAATGCGCAGTCCGCGTCGGCCAAGGCCATGCGGCGGCCGGGCATCTAATGACGTTCCGGCCAGGGCTGGCCGTGGGCGGCGGCGCCCTTGCCAATGCGGTCGAGGGTGGCGATGAAACCGAGAGGATCGTGCGGATGCGGTGCTTCCGAAGGCACGTCCGCGTTGGCGGGCACGTACTGCGTGCGTAGTCGGGAGGATTCGGGTGTGCTCATGGCAATGCTCCGTGCAGGACAGACGGCAGCCGCCACGCAAAGGTGGCGGGCGGAGACGTGGCTCGAAAACCGGGCGCTTGTTGAAACCGGCAGGCACAGGGCCTCCACGCTCCGCCCGCCATAGCCGGCAGACGGTTTGCCCGCCGGCGCCACGATGGGTGACGCCGGCGGGCAAGCGTTGTTAAACAAGCGCACGGGTTTTCGAAGCCCGGCCATCCTTTTTCGATGGCACGTCATCTGTACGCGTGCTGCTGCGCGGTGCCAATCAGAACAGTTGCATTCAACGCTTGATCAAAGACGCTTCTGGCATTTTTGCACGCTGTTAAGCTGTCGCAGACGCAGGCGCCGCAACGGCCGTAGCGGCATGGGGAATATGCGACATGGGTCGAAGTTGATGACGTGGCGTACGGGCACCCCACCAAGTCGATGACGACAGTGCGGGGCGAAGAACGTAAATCGATTCCCGCACACTTTGATCTGTCAGTGCTCTTCGCGTCTCTCGTACCAGGCTTGTGTACGGTTCACGATCCGCACCACAGACAGCATGACCGGTACCTCGATCAGCACACCCACCACGGTGGCCAGCGCCGCTCCCGAGTGCACGCCGAACAGTCCCACCGCTGTGGCCACAGCCAGTTCGAAGAAGTTGCTGGCGCCAATCAGCGCTGAAGGGCCGGCCACGCAATGCGCCACGCCCAGGCGGCGGTTGAGCAGGTAGGCCAGGCCTGAAGTGAAGTAGACCTGGATCAGGATCGGCACTGCAATCAGTGCAATCACCAGCGGTTGCTTCACGATCTGCTGGCCCTGGAACCCGAACAGCAGCACCAGCGTGAGCAGCAGCGCAGACAGCGAGACGGGCCCAAGCTTGTGAAGCACCCGCTGCAATGCTGCCTCGCCACGACGCAACAGGATTCCGCGCCGCAGCAGGGCGGCCACCAGCACCGGCGCCACGATGTAGAGGCCCACCGACAACAGCAGCGTGTCCCACGGCACAGTGATCGCCGACAGGCCGAGCAACAGCGCAACCACCGGTGCGTATGCGACCACCATGATCGCGTCGTTCAAGGCCACCTGGCTCAGGGTGAAGTTGGCATCACCGCGGCACAGGTTGCTCCACACGAACACCATGGCGGTGCAGGGCGCGGCCGCCAGCAGGATCAAACCGGCGATGTAGCTGTCGATCTGTGCTGCGGGCAGCCAGTCCGCGAAGGCATGGCGCAGGAACAGCCAGCCCAGCAGCGCCATCGAAAACGGCTTGACCGCCCAGTTGATGAACAGTGTTACCCCGATGCCCTTCCAGTGCTGCTGCAACTGGCGCATTGCGGTGAAGTCGACCTTCAGCAGCATCGGGATGATCATCAACCAGATCAGCGCGGCAACCGGCAGATTGACCTTGGCGATTTCGGCCGAAGCCAGCTCCGCGAAAACAGCGGGTAGGAAGTGGCCCAGCAGCGTGCCGACCGCAATACAAAGCCCGACCCAAAGCGTCAGGTAGCGCTCGAACAGATTCATGGGGGCTGTCACGGCATGCGATCAGTCGGCAGCAGCTGTCCGATCCGATCCAGCGTGTGCTGCAGCGCTTCGCGTTCGGACCACACCGATTCGGGCAGTGCGAGCAGCGCACGCAGGCGCGTTTTCACGATGGCATGGGCCAGCGAGAACGCCGCGGCTTTGTCGGCATCGCTGCCCGCCACGGCCGCTGGATCGGGCAGGCCCCAGTGGCTGCGGATGAAGTCACCGAACACCACCGGGCAGGCCTCCGCTGCGGCTGAGTCGCATACGGTGATGACCAGATTCATGGGCGCTGCATCCACGAACTCATCCCACGACTTGCTGCGCAGCCCTTCAATGGGCATTCCTTCGGCCTGCAACTGGGCCAGCGCGAAGGGATTGATCTGGCCAGTGGGCTGGCTGCCCGCACTGAATGCGCTGAAGTGATCGCCGCCCCAGGCGCGCAGGGTGGCTTCAGCCAGCACGCTGCGCGCGCTGTTGCCGGTGCAGAGGAACAGGACATTGCGGGTCATGTGGCTTCCGTGGTCAGTGAGTGGCTTGGACATGCACAGCGCGCTGGCCGGGCAGAGACGAGTGAACTCGGCAGAGCTGCGGATCGCCTCCGCTATCTGCGCGCGATCGCATCCGGCATAGCCGTGCCGCGCGAACCACGGGCCTGCCGACGTTGTCAGCAGCACCAGTTCCCTGACCTGCATGCGGCGGGCCATGTCCTCGGCCGCTGACAGCAACGCGCGCCCAAGGCCGGTATTGCGTCGGTCATCTGACACCACCAGTGAGCGAAGCAGGGCCGACGCGCCGAAGATCTGCAATCCAACGGCACCCACGGGAATGCCGTCGAGGTCTGCGACGAGAAACGCCACCTCGCTGCTTTCCAGATCGGCCACGGGCAACTGCGCCCGCTGCAGAAGGTCCCGGATGTAGGACAGGTCGTCGCGTGTGCCGGTACGAATCATCGGATCGTGTTTCATCTCAGCACCTGCATGCCGGTTCGTTCACCGTGCACCGCTCATCCGGGGAGCCCGCGCAGCAGTTGTGCGTCAGGTACTGGACCAAGCCGTTCATCGCATCGAAGTTGGCGCGGTAGCAGACGTGGCGGCCTTGGCTTTCGCTCTCCACCAGCCCGGCCTGCACCAGCTCCTTCAGGTGGAAGCTGAGCGTGGCTGGGGGTACCTGCAGGGCCGTGGCGATGTCGCCCGCCATGCGCCCTGCCGGGCCCGCCTCCACCAGCAGTCGGAAGGCAGCCAGGCGGGTGGCATGGCCGAGGGCGGTCAGGGCGGTGATTGCATTAGATGTTTCCATATTTCTAGAATAGTCGAATGAATGAGCCAATCACAAGCCTGGACCTGCCCAACCTGCTGGAATCGTCATTGCCCCAGCCCAATCATCACCAGCTCGCCGCGGCAGATCTGGGGCCGCCACGCATTCTCCTGCTCTACGGCTCGCTGCGGCCCCAGTCGTTCAGCCGCAAGCTTGCGCTGGAAGCCGAGCGGCTGCTGCGCCACCTGGGGTGCGAAACCCGGGTGTTCGATCCGCATGCGCTGCCGATGCTGGACAGCGTGGACAGGAATCACCCCGAAGTGCAGCGACTGCGCGAATGGTCACAGTGGTCGGAAGGGCAGGTCTGGGTCAGCCCCGAGCGGCATGGCACGGTCACCGGCGTGTTCAAGAACCAGATCGACTGGTTGCCGCTGGAAGATGGCAGCGTGCGGCCCACGCAGGGCAGGACGCTGGCGGTGATGCAGGTGAGCGGCGGCTCGCAGTCGTTCAATACCGTCAACACGTTGCGCGTGCTCGGCCGCTGGATGCGCATGCTGACCATCCCCAACCAGTCGTCGGTGGCCAAGGCCTGGCAGGAATTCGATGACGACGGCCGGATGAAACCCTCGCCGTACTACGATCGGGTGGTGGACGTGATGGAGGAACTGGTGAAGTTCACGCTGCTGACGCGGGGCCGGTCGGACTACCTGGTGGACCGCTACAGCGAGCGGAAGGGCGACGCGCACGCCGCGGCATTGGCGCGGGCTGCAGGGGCTACGGCTTCCTGAGTTCCAGCACGCGCGCTACCTGCTCGCGCGCTGCGCGCCCTTGCTGTTCTCGTCCTTTGCATCGCCACGGCTCTGCGCGAACGCCGGGAACGTCTTCGCGATCGAATCCTTGTCCGGCAGGATGTAGAACACACCGCCCTTCTGGAACGTGGATTGCACGATCTGTTCGTAGAAGCCGGGCGAAACGTTGATGCAGCCGTGGGTGACGCGGTTGTCGTCCGGCGTCGGCGTCGCCAGTCGTTCGGCGCGCTTTTCCTTCGGGCTGCCCGGTGGCAGCGGATGCATCGAGACGGCGGAATCGTAGTCCACCCACAGCACGCGCCCGGCATCGTCGGAGGGGCCATAGGCGCCAATGAAGCGGCCCGCAGGCGTGGTGCGGTCGTGGCCGGGAATCGCGCTCAGAGCAAGCTTGGCGACGCCCGGTGCGGAATGATCGCCGATGGCCGAACCGAACAGTGCCGGCGCGGCGCCGCGCAGCTTGCCGTCGCCGCCGAAGACCAGGACCTGCGCGGCGGCCTTGTCCATGATTGCGAACGGGTAGCCCTGGTTGTCCTTGCTGGCGACCACCCAGCCGGCCAGCTCGATCACTGTTTCGGACACGCTCTGGTCGGGTGGAAGTTCATCAACGGCGGCAATTCGCTGTTCAGGCGCTTCCTTGTCCTTGCCCTTGGCGCTGGCTGCGCCGCTACACGCAACGACCAGTGCCATCGCCAGTGCGGCATGGAGGACGCGGCGTTCAGGGGAGGAGGAGGTACGAATGGGACGGCTCCTTGCAATGCAATCCTGGGTGGAAGGATGCCAGTGGCCGGCGAAGGCCACTGGTTCCCGATACAGAGGTGGATCAATTCAAAGGATGAGGGAGCTATCAGCCGCGCGGCTTGCGACCGGCCGGTGCCCTTTCAAGCTGCTGTACGCGGCCTTCGATCTGGTCCAGACGCTGGTTGGCCTGCTGCGCCGACTGGTTGGCGGACTCGGCACTCTGGGCAGCGCCCTGCACCTTTACGTCGAGCTGATCGAGGCGCGAGTTGATGGTTGCGAACTCGTCCTTGTAGGTGGCGCAAGCGCCGAGGCTTACGGTGGCCACGATGGCGACGGTGATGGCGCGTGCTGCGTTGATGTGCTGCTTGGTCAGTTTCATTTCCAACTCCCTCCTTCGTCTGGGGAAGCTGGAATATAGCGGCGTTTGTTCCCGGCGCTAGCCCGTGCTTTCAGCTGGAATTTGAGTACGTGGATGGGCTGTGAAGGCCTGTAGATCAACAAACCTTAACAAGCGGGATCAAGCGAACTGATCTGCATCGGCGAAGCGCCTTGTGCCTGTTAAACGTTACCCATTCACCTGCATGAAGCCGGCATCACGGCATGCGCGTCTGCGTGCTTCCGCCTGCTCCGCACGCAGGTTGCCATCCACTTGCTTCCAGCAGCGCTGCAGCGTTCCCAGGCTGGACATCCAGCAGTTCGGCGACGCCGCTGCGCGTGTCGGCCGCGCGCGCAACATAGGCATGGGCGATGCGATAGCCGATCCAGTAGCCGAGATCTCCGCGGCGCGCATCGTCGCCGGGACCGTTGTACAGCCACCCCGAAAGATCGGTACCCATGCTGTCCTGCAGGAACGCGCGCTCCAGCGCACACTCGCGACCCTGCGTCCAACGCTGCAGATGCGCGTTGGCCGGTTGCCCGGAGATCCGTTCGGCCACGTATTCGGCGCCCCCTTCCAGCAGCGTCTGATAGAGCAGGGTGGGCTGCTCGACGTCCACGCGTGCACCGGGCTGTTGCACGTGCACATACTCATGCGCGATCAGATGCACGAAGCGGTCACCTACATCGGCCTGCATCCAGTCGGCGTTGCACAGTGCTTCCAGTCCGACGACCACACCTGCTTCGGTAGTCACGCCACCACTGTTGCCGCGGCCCACCAGTACGGTGACCGGAGGAAAGCGCGCAGACGGCAACAGGGCGCCAAGTCGATCGACAGCAGCGGCGACGCGCGTGCGGATCGATGGCAATGCGGTCGCGCAGGTTCTCGCTTTCGCAAACAATGCCGGCTTGTCCTGGATGGCCCTGGCCAGCCGCTCCATCGAGCCGATACGGCGGTCGGTGAAGCTGCGCAGGGCATCCGTACCCGCATCCAGATAGCCGTGTTGCAGATCATCGGCGCTTGGGCGCCCTTGGTTGGCGTCCAGCACCTTGAAGAAGCGCGTGACATCGTCTGTCTGTACGACGATGTGCCTGGCAGAAACGATGCGCTCAGCGGCCTGTGCCTGCAGTAGCGCAACCGGCGAGGCGATCAGGATCAGTGCCCGCATCAAGCATCGAGCGTGGTGCGCGTAAGAAGCCGACAGCGGTCCCATGCGGAGTTCCCTGAACGCCAGCCTTATTTATACACCAGTCAGTTCAATATTCAGGGTTGATTAGACCCCCTAACGGATAATTCACACCTGTCGACCGCCTCTTCTCTCTCCCCCTCCCGGGAGGCGGCCGACGAAACCAAAATAATTAAAGGTGTGTCCCGATGAACAAGAATTCGCTGCTTGCCCTGGGTCTTCTGGCTGCTCTGCCGTTCGCTGCATCGGCAACCGATGGCCTGTCGTACAACTACGTTGAAGGCGGCTACGTGAACACCGATGCCAAGGGCGGCGACGCCGACGGCTGGAAGGTGAAGGGTTCCGTGGCGGTGCACCCGAACTTCCACATCTTCGGCGACTACAGCGCGCAGGAGACCGACAAGTTCAAGAATGACGTCGACCAGTGGCGCATCGGCGCCGGCTACAACTACGGCATCGCACCGAACACCGACCTGGTGGCTCGCGTTGCGTACCAGAAGTTCGACATGAAGCATGGCCTGGACTTCAACGGCTACTCGACCGAAGTTGGCGTGCGCACCGCGTTCAACCCGTACGTGGAAGGCTACGTGATGGCCGGCTACGAGGACTACACCAAGAAGCACGGCATCAACCCGGACGGCGAGTTCTATGGCCGTGTCGGCGCCACCGCCAAGTTCAACCAGAACTGGGGCCTGAGTGGCGAAGTGAAGCTGGCCAAGGCCGGCGACCGCGAGTGGTTCGTGGGCCCGCGCTTCACCTGGTAACAAACGCCTGTCGTTAGTGCGTGTTGTGCTGGCGTGTGACTCTCTCTCTCCCACACGCCAACCGAAGCCCGGCCTCGCGCCGGGCTTCACTTTTATGGGCCCCGTGGCGCCACAATGCGGCATGGGCGACCCTTCCTCTCTTGCAGGCACCGGCACGATCTACCAGGAGCATCTGGCGCCTGCGCCGCTGCGCGGCCACTTTGGCCAGCTGTGGCAGAGCCAGCTTCCTGCCGATGCCGATGGGCACATCACCGTATTGCCCGATGGCTGCGTGGATATCCTCTGGCGCGACGGTGCGCTGTTCGTCGTCGGCCCGGACCGCGTGGCCGCGCACCCGGCGCTGGCACCCGGTGCGCAGGTGCTGGGCGCGCGCTTCCGTCCCGGCCAGGCATTGGCCGCGCTGGGCCTGCCCTTGGCCGGGATCATCGGCCAGGCCGTGCCACTGGCCGACCTGAAGGGCGCGTGGGCGAACAAGGCGGCGGCCTCCATCGGCGACACCGCGCCTGCACAGCGCCTGCAGCGAATGGCGCACTGCCTGCAACAGCACATGGGTGCGGCCGCGCTCGATACGCCGGCGCAGCGCGCCCATGTCCTGTTCCAGGCGCTCGCCGCGGGTAATGCCACGCTGGATACGCTGGCGGCGCACCTGGGCCTGAGCCCGCGCAGCCTGCGGCGTTTCAGCCAGGCGCAGTTCGGCTACGGCGCCAAGACGCTGGAGCGGATCCTGCGGCTGCAACGTTTCCTGCGCCAGAGTCGCGCGCTGCCACTGCATTCGTTGGCGATGCTGGCCGCTGATGCCGGCTATGCCGACCAGGCCCATCTCAGCCGCGAGGCGCGTGAACTGGCGGGCATGACCGCCAGCGAGCTGCGCCTGGAGTGGGGACAATGATGGCCGTTTTGTTCAAGACCACTGTGCTGCATTGATCGATGCTGGGCTCCCACCACGGAGCCTCGCCATGAATCCTGCCGCGCCCCACGATGCCGAACGCCGCATCGACAACATCGAATTCAACGTCGCCGACATTGACCGTAGCAAGCGCTTCTACGGCGAGGTGTTCGGCTGGCGCTTCACGGACTACGGCACGGCCTACACCGAGTTCGACGACGGCCGTCTGGAAGGTGGCTTCGTGGCCGACGCGGCGGTGCGTGCCCACGGGGGGCCGCTGGTGATCCTCTACTGCGCGGACCTGGCCGATGCACAGCAACGCGTGATCGCCGCCGGTGGCGAGGTGGTGCAGGCGGTGTTCGCCTTCCCGGGTGGTCGCCGCTTCCACTTCCGCGATCTGGATGGCTACGAACTGGCGGTCTGGAGTGATGTGGATTGAGGCCTTCGTAGCTTCGCCGGTGGACGGAACGAGAACCGCTCCGTCCCCGGTCAGGCGGTTCCGCTATGATCGCCCGCACATCGCCACACGCGATGCGCCCGCCTCAAGCCAGCAGGAACCGCCGTGAACTCCCAGCCCGCACCGATCACCGCCGTCAACCACACGCTCGACAACGAGCCGCAGCAGATCACCGCGCCACTGACCCATTCGGCGGCGTTCTTGGTGCTGAAGGTGAAGGATGACGAGGCGTCGATCGCCAAGGCACGCGAGGTGCTGGCCAGCACCGACGACCTGATCAAGAACACCGCCATCCGCGAGATCGAACGCACCTTCACCTGCAACGTGGCCATCGGCCACCGCGTGTGGCAGCCGCTGGTGGGCACCACGCCGCCGCGCGAGTTGCAGCCGTTCCGCGAGATCAAGGGCGCGACCCATACCGCTGTGTCCACGCCGGGCGACCTGCTGTACCACATCCGTGCACGTACCATGGACCTGATCGTGGCGTTCGAGCGCAACCTGCTGATGGCCTTTGGCGATGCGGTGGAGACGGTCGATGACGTGGCCGGCTTCCGCTATTTCGATGGCCGCGACCTGCTCGATTTCGTTGACGGCACCGCCAACCCGGAAGGGCTGTCGCTGCCGGAAGCCACCATCGTGGGCGAGGAAGACCCGGAGCATGCCGGCGGCAGTTACGTGGTGGTGCAGAAGTACCTGCACAATCTTGATGCCTGGCGCGCGCAGAAGACCGAAGCGCAGGAAGCGATCATCGGCCGCACCAAGCACGACAACATCGAGCTGGACGATGCGCCGGCCGATGCGCAGAAGTCGCACAAGACGCTGTGCACCATCGAGGATGCCGACGGCGAGCACGAGATCCTGCGCGACAACATGCCGTTCGCCAACCCGGGTCGCGGCGAGTACGGCACCTACTTCATCGGCTACACGCGCCGCCTGTGGGTGATCGAGAAGATGCTCGAGCGCATGTTCATCGGCAATCCCGCACCGCTGCATGACCGCATCCTTGATTTCTCCACCGCCACCACCGGCGTGACCTTCTTCGCGCCCTCGCGCAAGGTGCTGGCCGACCTGGGCGACTGATCACGGCTCTCGTCCTTGCGCATGCTACTGGCCGCTCTGTTCCAGTAGATCCACGCCATGCATGGCGTGGCTCTACTGTGCCGCCATCTGCCTGTCATCTACCGCGCCGACCATCAGCGGTTGGATGGGAGCGCAGGGGCGGGCGATGGCGATGGCAAGGAACACAACCGGTGCACGCCGCTGGTGGCGGCCACTGGCCGCGTTGTTCGGCGCGTTGGCACTGGGGAGTGCCAGCGTTTCCGCGCAGGAAGCCCCTGCACACTGGATGGCCTATGCCGCCGCCGTGGGGGGGCAGCTGCAGCAGCGCCTGCAGCAGGAGCAGGATCCGCAGGCGCAGCGTGTGCTGGAATGGCTGCAGGCACATCCGGATGCGCCGACGCCGTTGCCGGTGAGCGTGTGGATCGCGGCGGATGGCCGCATTTCGAAGCTGGAATTCGACAGCCTGGGTGATGCCCAGGTCGACGCCGACCTGCGCGCGACCCTGCAGAGTGCATCCCTGCAGGCCGCGCCACCGGCCGACATGCGCCAGCCGCTGCGGCTGGGTTTGGTGCTGACCCAGTAGATCCACGCCATGCGTGGATGTTCTGGGTAGATGCCGACCTTGGTCGGCACGCACGCCAACCAAGGTTGGCGACTACCGGTAGCCCAGCCACGCATGACGTGGCCCTACCGGGTTGCCACCTGTGGCTCGCGAGCGGCGGCGCTCCATGCGCGCAGGCCGAACACGGCCAGGCCGAGGAAGAACACGTACAGCGCGGCGGTCACGTGCAGCGACTTGAACAGGTACGCACCCACATAGACCACGTCCACTGCGATCCATACCCACCAGCAGGCCACGTGGCGGCGGGCCTGCCACCATTGCCCGACCAGGCTCAGACCGGTCAGCAGCGCATCCAACCACGGCAGGGCAGCGTCGGTGAAGCTGTGCATGGCTGCACCCAGCGCCACGCCACCGCACAGGCCGATGGCCAGGTCGCGCAGCAGCGTGCCGCGTGCCAGCGGCACGATGCGGATGCTGCCCTCATCGGCGGCATGCTGTCGCCAGTTGAGCCAGCCATAGACCAGGAAACCACCGAAGGCGATCTGCAGCAGGGTGTCCGAGTACAGCTTGGCCTCGGCGAACACCAGGCCATACAGCGCCACCGACAGCAGGCCCACCGGCCACGCCGCCAGCCGGCGCCGGGCCATCAGCCAGAC
This sequence comes from Stenotrophomonas sp. YJH_SMC_120, assembly GCF_059368675.1. NCBI lineage: Bacteria > Pseudomonadati > Pseudomonadota > Gammaproteobacteria > Lysobacterales > Lysobacteraceae > Stenotrophomonas > Stenotrophomonas sp. YJH_SMC_120. The sequence goes on along the minus strand of NZ_JCAFRY010000005.1, from coordinate 39,273 downwards.
GCCGAGGATGCTGCATAGTGCGGCGGTCCACTCGAGCATCACGCCGCTCACAGCGCGAACGTCACCGACAGGCGGGCCTGTCGCGGTGCGCCGGGGAACAGGTAGTAGTCACCGCCGCTGCTGCCGGTATCGCGCCAGTAGAAGCGGTTGAACACGTTGTCCACCGACAGGTTCCAGGTCACTGTGCGCTCGCGCAGGCGATGCTGGAAACGCAGGCCAGCGTCGAACACTGAATAGTCGGGTGCGCGCACGCCACCGTCGGCGCGGGCCACGTTGGCACCGGCATAGCGCCAGCCGCCGGTCACGTCCAGGCCTTGCACGAACGGCAGCGCATAGGCCAGGTGCACGCTGGCGCGCACCTTCGGCACGTTCACCAGCTGATGGCCTTCATAGGACGGCGTGCCGGTGTCGCGCGCGCGCGCCTGCAGCACGCTGGCGCTGGCCACGATCTGCAGCGCATCGGTCAGCTGGCCGTTGGCGGTCAGCTCCAGGCCGGTGTGGGTCTGCGTGCCTTCCTCGACGAAGGTGTAGCCGACGTCGCTGCTGTCCGGCTTGGCGTACTGGTACGGCTGCGAAATGCGGAACACGGCCGCGCCCAGGGTCAGCGCTTCGACCGGCACGTACTTCACGCCCACTTCCAGCTGCCGCGACTGCACCGACGGCAGGAAGGTGTCGGCGTTGCTGGTCCAGAACGGCGCTTCCTGGCCCAGCGAAATGCCGCGCACGTAGCTGGCATAGGCATTGAGCTGGTCGGTGGCCTTCCACACCACCGCGGTCTGCGGCAGGAAGCGCGACAGGCGGCTGTGCCGCTGCAGGGTGCCACGCTTGTCGTAGGCGCGCTCATCGAGGCGCACGAAGCGGCCACCGGCCAGCCACTGCCAGTCGTCACCGAAGCTCACCCGGTCCAGCGCGAAGAACGCGGTCTGGCGGCTGTCCAGGCGACGTGCGGATGGGCCCGGCATCTTCGGCGATGGCGCGAACACCGGCACCGGTGCCTCGTGGATGTTGCTGGTACCGACGTACTCGTTGACGCTCGGGCGCTTGTCCACGGTGCGGCGGAAGTAGTCGGCGCCGACGGTCAGCTGGTGACCGACGCTGCCGGTCTCGAAGCGGCCGCGCAGTTCGGCACGGGCCTGCTGGTTGCGGCGGGTGTCGTCCGGGCTGCGGTAGTCGTAGATGTCATAGTCGCCGTTGGGTGCGAAGTAGTTGCCTGGCACGCTGCCATCGGCACATTGCGCGGCGTAGTAGCAGCCGTAGGCGAAGGCGACGTTGTCATCGATCACCGAACGGCTGTGGCCGACCGATACACGTGATTGCCAGGCGTCGTTGAAGTCGTAGGTATGCAGCGCGGTGATGTTGGTGCTGGCGATATCCACCGGGCGCTGCCACGGCTGGTAGCCGAGCAGATGCTCGCGGTCGACACCGCGCGGCAGGTCACGCGCGCCCAGCAGCTGGTAGCCGGACACCGAGCGCTGCGAGCTGGTCTGGTAGTTGGCATCCACTTCCAGCTTGCCGCGCTCGCCGATCAGCCAGTCGGCGGCCAGCGAGTAGAAGTTGCGGCGGCCATCGGCGTGCTCGACGTAGGAATTGCTGGAATCCCATGCGGCATTCAGGCGGACGCCGAAGCGCGGGGTGATCCAGTGGCCGACATCGACGGCAACGTAGCGCGAGCCTTCCGAATCGGTGCCGAGCGTGGCGGTGCGCACTTCCGCCGGGCGCTTGCCGATGTAATTGATGATTCCGCCCGGCGCCATCACGCCTGCCGCCAGGCCGGCTTCACCCTTGAGGATCTCCACCGACTGCACGTTCTCCAGCGCCAGGCGTTGTTCGCCGGCGATGGACAGCCCGTTGAAGCGGTAGCCGGTGGCCGCGTCCAGTGCGAAGCCTCGGATGGCGATGTTCTGGTAGTAGCCCACCGGCGCGTAGGCATCACCCAGCGAGGCATCGTTGCTGGCCAGCTCGGACAGCGAACGTACCTGGCGACCGTCGAGGTAATCGCGCTCGAGCACGTTCATCGACGCGGGCGTGTCCTTCCAGCTGCCGCCACCGAAGGCATTCACGCGCGAGGTATCGGCCTTCGGTTTGCCGGCCTGCACGCGCACCGCCGCCAGTTCGGTCGGCGAGCGCTCGGCGCCGGTGGCAGCCGCATCGGGGGACGTTTCGGCCTCGCTGGCGTGCAGCGGCAGCGCGGCGCAGAGGGCGAGGCAGAGCAGGGTGGGGCGCAGGCAGCGGTTCATTCGGTTCGTCTTCGGACAACAAGGGAGACGAAGCGACGGCGCGCAGGTGCACCGGCCCATGACGGGGGTGTGGCTGCGGCTCAAAGCTCCCTACGCCGGTGCAAACCGGATCAGGTTCCAAGGGACTCTCTCAGCCTGGCAGATCCAGGCACCCCCGCTTCAGGTGACCATTTCACTACAAATGGTACGGATTTGCGAGCCGGCGTCCTTCAGGCTGCCGCGTGCAGCGCGTTGAGCAGTGCCTGCCCCGGGGCGGTATGGAACCACGCCGGATGGCCGAGCATGAAGGGCTGCCACGCCACATCGGCATTGGCGGTCGAGCCGGTGACGCCCTCGAAATACTCCACTTCGGACAGTGCGAAGTCGAAATGGACCATCGGCAGCAGGTCGGCCAGCAGGTGCACGCGTGCCGCCGACAGCGGCAGCACCTGGCGGTAGCCGTCGAGCAGGGCCAGCGCAATATCGATGCGCACCGCCTCCATGCCGCGCTCCAGTTCCAGCCACGCCACCGCGTTGCGCTCGATCGCCGTGGCGAGGTCGAACAGCGCACTGGTGGGCGAGGCCAGGCCGAAATCCAGCACGGTACTGATCTGCCCATCGCGCCACAGCAGGTTGGAAACGTGCCAGTCGTTGTGCGCCCACAACCGTGGCTCATCGCGCAGGCGCTCGGCCAGGCCGGCATGCCACGGCAGCACGTCGCGCTGCAACTGCGCTTCCCATGGAATGCGCGCGAGATAGCGGGCCAGCCCGGGACGCTCGTGCAGCCCTGCCTTGATGGCCGCGATCGGATCGTCAGCACGGATCAGATCGTCGCGCGCGACCAGCACATGGGTGCTGCGTTGGGGCGCGTGGTAGCTGGCGGCGGCCCGGTGCAGCTGCGCGAGTGTGCGCCCGGCTTCGCGGGCCTGCGCGACATCGGTCAGCAGCGACCACGACACGGCGTCGCGGTACAGGTCCTCGCCGACGCCGATCGCATGCAGCTCGAACGTCCATTCGCCATGTTCGGCCGCAGTGTGGCCATCGGCCGCTGGCAGCACCTGCACCACCGGTACGCCCGCTGCGGCGAGATGGGCGATGAAGCGATGCTCTTCTTCCAGGCAGGCCGTGCTGCGCACGCTGTGGTGGTGGCGCTTGATGAACACCGCGCCTTCCACGCCGTTGACGATGGCGGCAGCCGACAGCGGCCGCGGGCTGTGCCAGCGCGGTTCGCTGCGCTCGTCCAGCTGCGGGTAGTGCTGGCGCAGCCACGCGATGTCCGCCGCGCTGATCGGTGGCCAGTCGGCAGCGACCTCGTCGTTGTTGAGGCCCTGCACGCGGTGGGAGGAAGAAGTCATGCCGCAGCCCCAGTGGGGAAAGTCACATCCAAGGCTGCGCATTCAACGCCATGCACGCGGCCAACGCAAACGGGCGGGTCATCGACCCGCCCGTCCGTGCATCGGCATGGGAGATGCCGCGCTGCTTACCAGCCGCGATGGCGACCGCGGTCGTGTTAGTAGCGGTTGTCGTAGTAGCGCTCGCGCTGCCAGCGACGGTCATCACCGCGGTCGTAGTAGCCGCTGCGGTAGTAGCCACGGTCGTAACGGCGATCGTAGCGGTCGTCGTAACGGCGATTGTCGTAGTAACGGCGGTCGCGGCGGTCGGAGGTGGTCAGGTTGCCGATCGCGCCGCCGGCCACGGCGCCGCCGACGGTGGCAGCGGGATCGCCGTTGGAGAGCAGGTTGCCGGCCACGCCACCGACCACGGCGCCGACCAGGGTGCGCTTGTCCTTCCTCGACATCGCGCTGGCATCGCTGACCACGGCGACACCGGCAACCAGTGCCAGGGCCATCGCCAGACCACGGAAGCTGAGTGTGGAAGTACTGAGCATGTTCGTTCTCCTGTGAGGTGCATGCCACGCTGGGCAGGGAGGGCGCGGGCGCCCCGGCTACCGTGGAGACCACGCTGACGTTCCAACATTGCCGGAACATTGCCTGGTCCACCGTGCGGCTTGCGCATTCATCTAGCGGCAGGCGGCATGAAGCAAGGCTGAAAGCGGCCTCGGCCGCTCAGCTGGCAGAAAGGGAAAAGGCCACGCGGACGTGGCCCTCCCTTCTCTGCCAAGGCGTTGCGGGCTTAGATGCCCATCGCCTTCTGTGCCTGCCGGGCCTGCTCCTGCTGGGCGTCCTGCTGCTGGTGCAGCACGTTAGGCGCGCCCTGCACGGCACCGCTGCTGAGCGCGATGCTCTGCTCGCTGGCGGCTCGGGCCTCCACCGCCACGCGGCTGGCCGCCGGGTCACCGATCGTGCCCTGCACGGCAAACAGGCGTTCACCGTTCGGGCTGGGCACCACCGTGTCGATGCGCTGCAGGCCGGCGGCATGCGCCTCCTTGGTCAGGGCCGCCGCGGCGCTTTCCAGCGCGTGGCGATCCTTGAAGGTGCCGGCCGGCAACAGTTCCAGACCCTTGCTGGCCTGGATGAAGAGCGGATTGCGCGGGTGCCGTTCGTCGTTCAGCAGCGGGCGCTCGCGGGCTTCCTTGATGGCCTCCAGCGTCTTCGCCCCGACAATGCCGTCGGCCACCAGGCCGTTGTCCTTCTGCAGCTGGCGCACCGCCGCGTCGGTGTTGCGGCCGAAGCGGCCATCCTCGACCAGCGGCTTGCCGTCGGCACCGACGTAGCCGAGGTGGCCCAGCTGCTCCTGCACCTTGCGCACGCCCTCGCTGTGCGCGCCCTGCTTGTACAGTTCGGCGTGCGGCGTGGCAGCGGCTTTGTGCTCGGCGGCAGGCTTGCCCTGGGCCTGCTCGTGCGACGGGGTGCGGTTTTCCAGCAGGTCGCGCGCCTTGGACAGCGGATCGGAGGCGTACAGCTTCCAGTTCGGGTGGTCCTTCACCTGCTTGAGGTAGTCCTCGACCGGCATGGTGTGCACGCCCTTGCTGCCGGTGGACTGGCTGATCAGCAGCTTGTCGGTGGTGGGGTCGCGCACCACCATCACGATGTGGTCGATGCCGTTCCAGTGCTCGTGGCGGGTCCTGGCCGTATCCAGGCCGATGATCATGCCTTCCTTCAGCGCACCGGGCTTGAGGATCGCGTCGCGGTCAAGCAGCACGCCGGACTGGTCGAATGCCTTGCGCACGATGCCGCCGGAACCCAGGTTGCCCAGGTCGATGCGATCGGCCTTGCTGAAGACCGCATGCCCGGCCTTCTGGTTGATCTCGTCCATGGTGCGGTTCTGCAGCGTGCCGACCCAGCCGGAGCAGTCGATGTAACCCTGCTCCACGTTCTTGCCGGTCTTGCCCGGTACGTACAGCGCGTGACCCGGAATGTTGATGGCGTACTTCACGTGGTCGTACTTCACGCCGGCCTCGTAGGCGGCCTGCAGTTCGATGCCCGGCTTCGGTGTGGCAGCCGCCGCTGCGGTTGCCGCCAGCGTGGCTGCACCCGCCGCCACGGCTGCGCTGGCCTGTGCAGGCGCGGCCGGGGCCTGGCCCTGGCCCTGCGCCACCGCCTGCGGTTCGATGTTCTTTTCCGGAATGCTGATCGCCGCGTACTTGTGGATGTAGTAGCTGGAGAACGTCCGCGCCAGGTCGCCATCGTTCATGCCGCGCATCTCGGCCAGGGTGTGGCCGGTCAGCGCCTTCGCGTCGGAACCGATCTGGTTCAGCACGTTGCGGCGCATGTTGATCTCTTCGCCGTGGCCGTTGCGGACCACGCCGAAGGTGCCGGTGGCAATCGCGGTCTGCACCGAGCCATAGCCGGCGCTGCCCTGCTGGTGGGCCAGGTACAGGTCCAGGCCGGTCGGCGTACTGCCTCCGGACAGGTACGGGTGGCCGGTGCGCTCGTTGCGGCGTGCCATCGAGTCCAGGTTGTCCTGGTACATCTTTGCGGCCGCTTCGGTGTTGCGGGTCGGGTCGAACTCGTGGCCGGTCAGGTGGTACTGGCGCGCGGAGCCGGGCACGAACTGGAACAGGCCCTTGGCGCCGGACGAGGTATTGTGGGCGCGCTCGTTGAAGGTGCCGCCGGTCTCGATGTGCGCGAAGCGCATGAAGTCATCGACCGGAAGGCCTTTCTGCCGGGCGACCTGCTCGACGATGTCCAGAACTTCCTTTCTGCTGTAGTCATGCTGTGCCATGACGTTTTCCTCGGGGTTGATGGAGCGGCGCATGCCGCGAATCGCCAACCGGACTCATCCGTGAGTCAAGAACATGTCGGTCAACAGGAAACCCGCGCGTGGGCGGGTGCTATCAGGGCGCGACGTACTGCTGGGTCGCGCTGTCGAAGGTGTAGTGCACGGCGTCGCCGGCGCCCAGCGCACGGGTCTTGCCGGGGCCTTCGATGGTGGTGCCCTTGAAGGTCACGGTCAGTCGCGGCAGGCCGCTGCCGTCGGCAGCGAAGGCCAGTTCGCCATCGCTGTCGGTGCAGGGCATCACGTTGCCTTCGTCGCAGGCGGCGCTGTTGTCCTCGCCCGTACGCACCGAGCCGACATAGCGCCAGACCTTGCTGTCCACGTCGTCTTCGCTGCGCTTGGGGTTGAACAGCAGCAGCGCATAGCCGGTGCTGCTGATGCCGCGGTCGAAGCTGCTGGTCGGCACCGCCAGCAGCAGGCGACCGTCGGCGGTGCGATGTTCAAGCGGCTTGCGCCGGGTATCGACATCGTCGGCCTTGTCGTACGCGCCCAGCGCGCCGATGGTCCATTCCTGGCCACGGAACTTCCATGGCTTCTTGGCGTCGGCGCCGGCCAGCACGAAAGTGGCCTCGGCGAGGTTGGCGCGATCATCCGGGCCAGCCGGCGACTGCTCGCCCGGCTTGCCGTAGTGCTCGCGGGTATCCCAGGAGAAACCCGTGTAATACGTGGTGCCATCGAGGGTGAAGGTGTGGCCGAACCAGAAGGTCGCCACGCTGCCGTTCTGGACCTCGTAGGAGGTCGCGCCATCACCGTCCACCTGGTAGGTGAAATACATCACGGTCGGCGCGTCGGGCGGGGTGACGGCGGTGTCGGGAGAGGTGTTCTGCATCGGGGCAACATCCTGTCGGGGCGCATCGGCAGCCTGCACGGGGGCGCCAGGCTGGGAGGACGAGGGGGCCGGATCGGCGGCGCTGCAGGCCGCAGCGGAAAGAGAGACGAGCAGGCACGCCGCGAATGCGCGCAGGGGCCGCAACGGCAGGGTCCAACATGGCTCGGGGGGGTGATGCATGCGCCTCTCCATGGTCAGCGTTGCCGGGCCAGACGGCCGGCAGGAAACCGCACCCCATCCACCTGGGACGGGAGCGAGGACATGAGCCGGCCGATTCCTTCGACCTCGCATTGAAAACCCATGCCGGGTCATCTTGGCACAGAACGGCGGCCGGTCAAAGAGGGCGGTGACAGATGCCCTCACAGTGTGATCTGGTTCTCAGATCTTGCCGTCGCGCAGGTAGTCGAACAGTTCGGCGTCGCCCTTCAGGCCCAATTTGAGCATGGCGTCGCCTTTCTGCCGGCTGATGGTGCTGACGCTCTTGTGCAGCTGCAGCGAGATCTCCTTCACCGTCATGCCGGTGCCGAGCAGCCGCAGCACTTCCACCTCGCGTGGCGACAAAGGCTTGCCGTCGCCCTCGCGCATGCGCCAGCTGCCCGCAGCCTCGACCCGCTCACGCAGGCTCCGGCTGATGTAGGGCTGGCCCCGATAGACCGCCTGGATGGCCTGCGGCAGTTCGTCCATCGACGAGCTCTTGTCGACCAGGCCGAGCACGCCGCTGTCGAGCACCATGCGCAGGATCGCCAGGTTGTTGGAGACGCTGAGCATCAGCACCGGCAGGTCGGGGAAGCGGCGGCGGATCATGCCGATCATGGCGAAGCCGTCGGCCTGTGGGCTGCCCGGCATGGAATAGTCGGTCACCAGCAGGTCGCAGGGTTGGCTGCCGAGCAGGGCCATCAGCGCCTGCGCGCTGTCAGCCTCGCCGACCACGCGGCCGACCCCGCTCGATTCGATGACGGCGCGGGTACCGATACGGACCACAGGGTGGTCGTCTGCGATGATGATGCGCAAGCTCATTGCTCTAGTATGGCCACCGGGCAAGCCGGGCCGCGACCATCGCGGCCCTGTCAGGATTCTAGGAGATCGACGCCGATGCGTAGCTGGGCTGTTCGCGGGCTGGTCCTGCTGCTGGCCGTGCTGGTGCTGCCCGTGGCGCTGGCACAGGCAGTGCCTGGGCTGTTGCCGCTCAGTCCCCTGCAGCGCGAGTACCTCGCCGCCCATCCAAGCATCGTCGTGGGGCAGTATGACAGCGGCTGGCCACCATTCGAGTCACTCCGTGATGGCCAGCAGGTGGGTCTGGGTCCGGATTATCTGTCGCTTCTTGCCCGTCAGTTGGGTGTGAAGGTCGAGGCCCGTCGTTTTCCGGATTGGACCTCCGTGCTGGATGCGGCATGTCGTGGCGAGATCGATGTGGTGATGAATGTCGGTCTGAGTGCCGACCGCACCCGCTGCATGGTCTATACCGCCGCCTATGGCGAGGCACCGCTGGCCCTGGTGGGCCGCCCCGACGACCTGCGTGCCTCGGACAATCCCGATCTGGATGGACTGCGGGTGGTGATCGAGCAGGATTTCCTGACCGGCCCGCAGGTGCGCGCGCGTTTTCCACAGGCCCGTCAGCTTGTCGCAAACAGCTCGTTGGCGGCACTCGAGATGGTCAGAGACGACAAAGCTGATGTCTATATCGGCAATGCCTATGTCGCCACCGAACTGATCGCCACCCAGCGCCTGCAGGGCGTGGTGCTGCTGCGGCCGAGCGATCTGCCTCCCGAACGCCTGCACTTCGGTGTACCCAACAGCAAGCAGCCGCTGGCAGAAGCGTTGGATCTGGCCCTGGCTGCGACCAGCCAGGCCCAGCGCGATGCCCTGGTGCAGCGCTGGCTGCCGCCACCGCAGTGGTCGGCATCGGCGCAGATGGCGCTGAGCCGGGCCGAGAAGCGGGTGCTGGAACAGCCGTTGAAGATCGGTTTCGCACCGAACGCGGCGCCGCTGTCGTTCACCGACGAGCAGGGCAAGCCCAGCGGCCTGGCCAGTGAGTACCTGCGCCGTCTGATGCAGGCCGGCGCCAACCTGCAGCCGAAGAGCAGCCACGACTGGTATGAGGTGCGCGAGAAGGCCCGCCGTGGCGAGCTGCAGGCGGTGATGGGAATTCCGGCCGATTCGCGCTACCTGGGGCCGGATTGGGTGTTCAGCCAGCCCTTCATCAGTGTGCCGAACGTGATCGTCAGCCGCGTCGACAGCCCAGCCCTGCTGGGCATGTCGGACCTGCAGGGCAAGCGCGTGCTGCTGTCCGATCCCGAGCGTGTGCGGGGCTACGTGCTGCAGCAGGCACCGCAGGCCCGGATCATGGCGGCACGCAGTGCGGAACAGGCGATGCAGCGGCTGCTTGATGGCGAGGCCGATGCCTACGTGGGCAATCTGGCGGTGGTCGACTACCTGCTGCGCAGTCGTTTCCCCGGCCGCCTGCAGGTCGCTGCACCGGCGGGCTTCAACGATCAGCTGGTGCTGGCGGTGGAGCGGCGGCATGCCGCACTGGCGACCACCTTCAATCGCCTGCTGCTGCAGATTACGCCGCGCAAGCATGAGGCGCTGCGTGGCGACTGGCTGGCGGTGGAGTATCGCAATGGCGTTGACTGGAAAAGCGCACTGCACTGGGGCCTGCCACTGCTGGTGGTGCTGCTGACCGCGTTGTTGGTGCATGGCATCGGCTACTGGCGCCTGCGCCGCGAAGTGACCAGTCGGCGTCATCTGGAACAGCGACTGGCCGAGGTCACCGACAACCTGCCTGCGGTGGTCTACCAGGCACGCCGCGACGCCGATGGCGTGCTCAGCTTCCCGTTCATCGCCGGTGATCTGCAGGCGTTGTTCGGAATCAGCCGGCAGCAGGCCGAGCAGGACGCCAGGACGCTGCTGGAACGCATTGAGGAAGACGATCGCGCACACATCCTGCAGGCCGTCGAACAGGCCGCGCGCCAGTTCGCGCCGCTGATCCTCGAGTTCCGCCTGCGCGCCGAGGGCGAAGGCGCGCGCTGGGTGCGCAGCCAGGCCCATCCGTATGCCGCAGAAGCCGGTGCGGTGACCTGGAGTGGCTACTGGGTGGATGTGAGCGAAGCGCGTGCACAGGCCGACGCCCTGGTCACGGCCAAGGCCGAGGCCGAGCAGGCGGCGGAAGCGAAGTCGCGCTTCCTGGCGACCATGAGCCATGAAATCCGCACGCCGATGAGTGGCGTGCTGGGCATGCTGGAAGTGCTGGCGCATTCGCCGCTGGACATCGAACAGCAGCGCATCCTGGGGGTGATCGAGGACTCGGCGCAGATGCTGCGGCAGATCCTGGACGACATCCTCGACTACTCACGGCTGGAGGCTGGCGCACTGCGCCTTGAGCCGGTGCCGCAGCCGCTGCGGCCGTTGCTGGAGAGCGTGTGCCGCCTGCTCTCCGCACAGGCCAGTGCACGTGGGTTGGCGCTGCACGTGCAGATTGACCCGCAGCTGGCGCCGGCCCACGAAGTGGATGGCGTACGCCTGCGCCAGATCGTGTTCAACCTGCTCAGCAACGCCATCAAGTTCACCGCGCAGGGCGAGGTTCGCCTGCAGCTGGAGGTGCTGGGGCCGACCAGCGAGGAGGGGGCTCAGCCGCTGTGCCTGAGTGTCACCGATACCGGCATCGGCATTGCACCGGAACAACTGCAGCACCTGTTCGCGCCGTTCACCCAGGCCGGTGCCTACATCCAGCGAGACCACGGTGGCACCGGGTTGGGCTTGAGCATCTGCCAGCGTCTGGTGCAGATGATGGACGGCGAGCTGGCGTTGCACAGTACGCTGGGCGAGGGCACCCGCGCCGAGGTGCGGCTGTCGCTGGTGGAGGCCGGTAGTGGCGATGTCGAGGCCCTGGTGGCCGAGCAGGATCAGGTGGCGCTGCTGCCTGCGCCGCTGCGCGAGGCACGGGTGCTGGTGATCGAGGACCATCCGACCAACCAGGCGATGATGGCCTGGCGCCTGCAGCAGCTGGGCGTGCCGCACGTGATTGTCGGTGACGGCCAGCAGGGACTGGATCGGCTGTCGTCGGAGAGCTTCGATCTGGTGATCACTGACTGCCGGATGCCGGTGCTGGATGGCTTTGGCTTCACCCGGCTGCTGCGCGAACGCGAGGGACGCACCGGGCAACCCCGGCTGGCCGTGCTGGCGCTGACCGCCAGCGTGCTGGACGACGATGCGCGTCGTTGCCGTGAAGCCGGCATGGATGAGGTGCTGGCCAAGCCATTGTCATTGGCGACGCTGCGCGCGGCACTGCTGCGCTGGTTGCCGCAGGCGCAGGGGCAACGGTTCGAGGAGCCCCTGGCCGAGTCCGCTGCCGTCGATGACAGGACGCTGCCCGATCTGGACAGCCTGCAGCGGCGCTTCGGCTCACGTGCGGTGGCCGAGCGGTTGCGCGACAGCCTGCTGCAGGCCAGTGCAGGTGACCTGGCCGCTGTGCAGCGCGCGCTGGAGGCCGGCGACCGTGAGGCTGCCGCGCTGCACCTGCATCGCCAGGCCGGTGGCTTGGGCGCGGTGGGAGCGACGGTGCTGGCTGCGCAGGCCAATGCCCTGGTCGAACGCCTGCAGGATGCGGCCGAGACCGATCCGGAGCCGTTGTTCACCGCGGTGGCGGCATTCGTGGCGCGGCTGCAACAGCAGTTGCAGCGCCTGGCTCACTGAGCCGACTGCTGATGCAGGTAGGCGATCACCAGCGCACGGCGTTCGGCGCTGGGGAAGGCGTTGTACATGCGTGTGCCCGGTACAACATGGGTGGGTGACTGCAGGAACGCATCCAGGGTCTGCGCGGTCCAGGTGATGTCGGCGCGGCGCATGCCATCGGAGTAGCCGTAGTCGGGCAGGCTGCCGGCGCGCCGGCCGATCACGCCGTGCAGGTTCGGCCCGAAGCGGTGGATGCCCCCGGGCTGCACGGTGTGGCAGCCGGCACACAACTCGAACGCGCGTTGCATGGCCTGCTGCTGCGCCTGTTCCGGCGTGGCGGGCGCTGCAGGCGGGCGCTGGCAGGCCGTGGCCGCCAGGGCCACGGCAACAGCGATGAGCAGGAATGATGCACGCATGGGCGGGCAGGATAGCGGTGCGCGGCAAGCGACGGGCTGCGACGCTCGGTCGCAGCCCGTGGCGTTCACATGCCCGAGTAGTTCGGGCCGCCGCCGCCCTGCGGGGTCACCCACACGATGTTCTGGGTGGGGTCCTTGATGTCGCAGGTCTTGCAGTGCACGCAGTTCTGCGCGTTGATCTGCAGGCGCGCGCTGTCGGCTTCGCCGACGAACTCGTACACGCCGGCCGGGCAGTAGCGCGCTTCCGGGCCTGCGTACTCGGCCAGGTTCACCTTCACCGGAATGCTCGGGTCCTTCAGCGTCAGGTGGCTGGGCTGGTTCTCGTCGTGGTTGGTGCTGCTCAGGAACACCGAGCTGAGCCGATCGAAGGTCAGCACGCCATCCGGCTTCGGGTAGGCGATGCGGGTGTGCTTGGCCGCCGGTTCCAGGCAGGCGTGGTCGGGTTGGGTGCGGTGCAGGGTCCACGGCGGGTTGCGCACGCCCAGCTTGGGAAGCAGCCACTGCTCCACGCCGGTCATCAGCGTGGCCACGGTCTGGCCCTTCTTGAACCACTGCTTGAAGTTCTTGGCCTGCTGCAGTTCGGTGAACAGCCAGCTGGCTTCGAACGCCGTCGGATAGGCACTCAGTTCATCGTGCTGGCGGTCGGCGGCCAGTGCATCGAACGCGGCGTCGGCGCACAGCATGCCGGTCTTGATCGCGGCGTGGCTGCCCTTGATGCGGCTGGCGTTGAGGTAGCCGGCCTCGCAGCCGACCAGCGCGCCACCGGGGAACACCGTCTTCGGCAGCGACAACAGGCCACCGGCGGTGATCGCACGCGCGCCGTAACCGATGCGGGTGCCACCCTCCAGGTGCTTGCGGATGGAAGGATGGGTCTTGAAACGCTGGAACTCTTCAAACGGGCTCAGCCACGGGTTCCTGTAGTCCAGGCCGACCACGTAGCCGATGGCGACCTTGCCGCCGTCGGCGTGGTACAGGAACGCGCCGCCGTAGGTGTCGCTGTCCAGCGGCCAGCCGGCGGCATGCACCACCAGGCCCGGCTCATGCTTGGCCGGGTCGATCTGCCACAGTTCCTTGATGCCGATGCCGTAGGCCTGCGGGTCCTTGCCTTCGTCCAGCTTGTAGCGGGCGATCAGCTGGCGACCGAGGTGGCCGCGTGCGCCTTCGGCGAAGATCGTGTACCTGGCGTGCAGCGCCATGCCGCGCTCGAAGGCCGGGCCGATGCTGCCGTCCTTCTCGATGCCCATGTCGCCGGTCGCTACGCCGATCACTTCACCGTTGTCGCCATACAGCACTTCGGCGGCGGCAAAGCCCGGGAAGATCGCCACTTCCAGCGCCTCGGCCTGCTGCGCCAGCCAGCGGGTCACTTCGCCCAAGCTGATGATGTAGTTGCCTTCGTTGTGGAAGCACTCCGGCAGCAGCGCGTTGGGCGTGCTGCGTGCGCCGGTTTCGCTGAGGAACAGGAATTCGTCGCGGGTGACCTTCTGCTTCAGCGGTGCGCCACGCTCGGCCCAGTCCGGGAACAGTTCGGCCAGCGCGCGCGGATCCATCACCGCGCCGGACAGCACGTGCGCGCCTGGTTCGGACCCCTTCTCCAGCACGCACACCGACAACTCGCGGCCGGCTTCGATCGCGCGCTGGCGCAGGCGGATCGCGGTGGCCAGGCCGGCGGGGCCGGCGCCGACGATCACCACGTCGAATTCCATTACTTCACGCGGGGGCAGGGCGTTGGCTTCAGCGCTCATCGATTGCATGACTCGTGGGTAGGGCCGGCATCGGGGCCACCGGCGGTGCCTGGGAATCGCGCGTGCAGCCACGGGCGAAACGGTTGTTTGAATGTGTCAGGGTACCGGGACGCGCGTGATCGAGCTAGATCGCCGATGTTTACGTCATGATTGCTGCGGTGCAGCGTAATGCTCGCGGCCGGGTAGGTGCCAACCTTGGTTGGCACATTGTTTCACCGCCCGGACCCGCATCCGTGTGGACCAAGGTCCACACCTACCAGACGCGATGCTCGCGGATGACCGACAATAGCCCGGTCCTGACTGCGCGTGAGTGCCATGGCTTTGCATCCGTACGATCTGTTCGATGTCCGTTCCCTGCTCAACGAGGAAGAGCGCGCGGTGCAGGAGAGCGTCGCCCGCTTCACCAACGAGCGCGTGCTGCCGATCATCGGCGATGCCTTCGACCAGGCCCGTTTCCCCGCCGAGCTGGTGCCGGAGATCGCGTCTCTGGGCCTGCTCGGCGCGACACTGCCGGCCGAATACGGTGGCGGTGGCCTCGGCGCGGTCAGCTACGGCCTGATCTGCCAGGAGCTGGAGCGCGGCGATTCGGGCCTGCGCAGCTTCGTCTCGGTGCAGAGCTCGCTGTGCATGTACCCGATCTACGCCTATGGCAGCGAGGAGCAGCGCCAGCAGTGGCTGCCGGCGATGGCGCGCGGCGAACTGATCGGTTGCTTCGGCCTGACCGAGGCGCATGGGGGTTCCGATCCGGCCAGCATGAAGACCCGAGCGGTGCGCGACGGCAGCGACTGGCGCATCAGCGGCAGCAAGATGTGGATCACCAGCGGCCCGGTGGCCGACCTGGCCATCGTCTGGGCGCAGACCGAGGACGGCATCCAGGGCTTCGTGCTGGAAAAAGGCATGGCCGGCTTCACCACGCAGGAAATCAAGCACAAGATGAGCCTGCGCGCATCGCTGACCGGTGCGCTGTTCTTCGATGACGTGCGCGTGCCTGACAGCCACCGGCTGCCGAACGTGAAGGGCCTGAAGGGGCCGCTGGGCTGCCTGACCCAGGCCCGCTATGGCATCAGCTGGGGCCCGATCGGTGCGGCGATTGCCTGCCTGGATGAAGCGCTGGGTTATGCCAAGGAGCGCGTGCTGTTCGGTCGCCCGCTGGCGGCCACGCAGAGCGCGCAGATCAAGCTGGCCGAGATGGCCCGCCGCATCACCACCGCGCAGCTGCTGGCCCTGCAGCTGGGCCGCCTGAAGGAAGCCGGTCAGCTGCAGCCGCAGCAGGTCAGCCTGGCCAAGTGGAACAACTGCCGCATGGCGATCGACATCGCCCGCGAATGCCGTGACCTGCTGGGTGGCGCCGGCATCACCACCGAACACGTGGCGATCCGGCACGCGCTGAACCTGGAATCGGTGATCACCTATGAAGGCACCGAGACCGTGCACCAGCTGGTGATCGGCCGCGAACTGACCGGCATCAACGCGTTCTGAGTGCACCGGTAGTGCCGGCCGCTGGCCGGCATTGAGTTGGTAGTGCCGGCCGCTGGCCGGCATTGCCCAGTAGCGTACTCGCAGGCGAGCGATCGGTGTATCGAACCGCGCACTGTACCGAGATGGGTTCAAGGACAGCCTGTACCGCGCGGCTGTTGGGTCCGCCTTGAAGCGGGCCGAGGAGCGCAGGGCACCGGTGCGCAGCACCGGCTCGCGGATGGCGGCGCGTTTCTTTTGGTTACTTTTCTTTCCGCGCGGAAAGAAAAGTAACGCCCATGAACGCATGCGCCCGCCACAGCAACGACCAGGCAGAAGAGAGACGCGTGGCGTTACGCGCCGCCGGCAAACCCATGCTGCCGCCACGCTTCGTACATCACCACGGCAACGGTGTTGGAAAGGTTGAGGCTGCGATTGTCCGGCCGCATCGGCAGGCGCAGGCGGCGGCCATCGGGCAAGGCATCGAGCACGTCCTGCGGCAGGCCGCGGCTTTCCGGGCCGAACAGGAAGGCATCACCGTCTTCGAACGCCACGCTGTCATAGCGGACGCTGGCACGCGTACTGAGGGCGAACAACCGCTTCGGTGCGATCCGCGCCAGCGCGGTGTCCAGGTCGGGGTGCACCTGCAGGCGCGAATACTCGTGGTAGTCCAGGCCGGCGCGCTTGAGCTGCTTGTCTTCCAGTGCGAAGCCGAGCGGCTCGACCAGGTGCAGCTGCGCGCCGGTGTTGGCGCAGAGCCGGATCACATTGCCCGTGTTGGGCGGGATTTCCGGTTGGAACAGGATCACGTGGAACTGGGGCGCGGCATTCATCCGCGCAGTGTACCTGCGACGACCGCCGCCTTTACGGCGCACGCCCTGCGCGAGGCAGGGCGGCACCGCTTACGGGCGCAGCAGGACCTGGGCGGTTTCGGTGGCCAGGGCCTGCAGGTCGGCGGCGCTCGGACGCACCTGCAGGGCCGGCAGGTTGACGATCACCTGGTTGGCGACGCTGGTGGCGGCGGCAGCCAGGGTCGCGGCGTAGCGCTGGGCTTCCAGTTCGGCGGCCAGGGCGACGCGCTGCTCCAGGCTCGGGCGCACTTCCACCGAGGCCAGGGTGGTGATCGGCATCGCGGCGGCGACCGGGGCGGCGACGTAGCCGCTGCGCTCGGCCAGCTGGTCGGCACTTGGGCGCACTTCCACGGTGGCCAGGGTCGGGATGCCGCTGGCCTGTTCCCAGGCCTGCTGGGCCAGCTGGTCGGCGGCCGGACGAACCTGCACGGTGGACAGGGTCTTGATGGATTCGGAGGCCTGCACCGACGAAACAACCGCGGTGCCGGCGATCAGGGCGATGGCGATGGCAATGGTCTTGGCGTTCATGACGGGGCCTGTTTAGTGTTGGTGATCAGTGGTGTGGTAGTAAGGTAGTACACCAACTCTGGGCTTGCAAGGAAAATTTTCGATTTCCTGCGTTTGTTCATCCTTCAGTCAGCTTTTGTCTGAAGCCCTTCCTGGTGCAGGAACTACCAAGCAATCCCCGTGCCAACTTTTAATTATTGATTTGCAAGGGTTTTATGGTCATCGAAAAGTGTCCGGCGGGCGGACACCTGTCCATTCGATGTGCTGCGGACACTGTCCGGACGTTGCTGGCGGGTGTTTGTGACGGCTCGGACAGGGCAGATCGGCGCTGCGGATGGCGCACAGGGGCAAACACCCCCAGTGACTGGCGACCGATTCCTGCCGTTGCGCGCGCACGCTAGGATCGGGGTTCACCTATGTGACCAAGGATCCGGATATGTCTCTCGCCCTTCGCCCGCGCACTGCGCTGCTGGCCGTTGCCCTCAGCACCGCCCTGGGCACGCTTGTGCCTTCCCATGCGTTGGCGGCAAAGCCGGCCGCACCGGCCAAGGTCGATATCCCGTATGAGCAGTTCACCCTGCCCAACGGCCTGCGCGTGATCGTGCACACCGATCGCAAGGCGCCGATCGTCGCGGTCAACGTCTGGTATCACGTCGGCAGCAAGGACGAACCGGCCGGCCGCACCGGCTTCGCGCACCTGTTCGAACACCTGATGTTCCAGGGCAGCGAAAACCACGACGGCGAGTTCTTCGAGCCGTTCAAGCAGGTCGGCGCCACCAACCAGAACGGCACCACCAATACCGACCGCACCAACTACTTCGAGAACGTGCCCACCACTGCGCTGGACATGGCGCTGTGGATGGAATCGGACCGCATGGGCCATCTGGTCGGTGCGATCGACCAGGCGGCGCTGGACGAGCAGCGTGGCGTGGTGCAGAACGAGAAGCGCCAGGGCGAGAACCAGCCCTACGGCCAGGCCTGGGACCAGCTCAACAAGGCGCTGTATCCAGTTGGCCACCCGTACCACCACGGCGTGATCGGTTCGATGAACGATCTGAACGCGGCGTCGCTGGATGACGTGAAGACCTGGTTCCGCACCTGGTACGGCCCGAACAACGCCGTGCTGGTGCTGGCTGGCGACATCGACCTGGCCACCGCCAAGGAAAAGGTTGGCAAGTACTTCGGCAGCATCCCGGCCGGCCCGACCATGGCGCAGCCGGCGGTGAACGTGGCCAAGCGCAGCGCCGACACGCGCGAGACGATGACCGACAAGGTGCCGCAGGCGCGTATCTACCGCGCCTGGAACGTGCCGCAGGTCGGTACCACCGAGGTCGATCAGCTGCAGCTGTTCGCGCAGGTACTGGGCGGTGCCAAGTCCTCGCGGCTGAGCCAGCGCCTGCAGCACCAGGACAAGCTGGTGGACAGCATCGCGGCAGGCCTGTCGACGTCGCAGCTGGGTTCGAACTTCGTGATCATGGCGACGGTCAAGCAGGGCCAGGACCCTGCCAAGGTCGAGAAGATCATCGACGAGGAACTGGACCGGCTGATCAAGCAGGGCCCGACCGCGGCCGAGCTGGAACGCGCCAAGACCGGTGCCCGCGCCGGTTTCATCCGCGGCATCGAACGCATCGGCGGCTTCGGCGGCAAGGCCGACGCACTGGCCGAGTGCGCGGTGTTCACCGGCGACCCGGGCTGCTTCCGCACCTCGCTGGCCAACATCGAGAAGGCCAGTGCTGCTGATCTGAGCCGTCTGGGCGCGCAGTGGCTGGACAAGGGCAGCCACACCCTGGTGATTGCACCGGGTGAGCGCGTGGCGCTGAAGGAAGACCCGAGCCAGGCGCCGAAGCCGTTCAGCGTGCCGGCGGTGGACCCCAAATACAGCACGCTGCCCGAGCAGGTCGACCGCAAGGCCGGCGTACCGCAGACCCGCGAGTTCCCGCAGCTGAAGTTCCCGGCGCTGCAGCGCGCCACGCTGAAGAACGGCACCCAGGTGATCCTGGCCGAGCGCCACGAGATTCCGGTGGTGCAGTTCAGCTACCAGTTCCCGGGTGGCTTCAGCGCCGACCAGGGCCGCAAGCCGGGCACCGCCAACTTCACCATGAGCCTGATGACCGAAGGCGCCGGCAAGCTCGGCTCGCTGGCCTTCGCCGATGCTGCTGACGCACTGGGCGCCAGCCTGGATGCCTCGGCCGGCCTGGACTCCATGAGCGTGGACCTGTCGGCGCTGAAGGAAAACCTGGCACCGTCGCTGGCGCTGTATCGGGACCTGCTGCGCGAACCGCGCTTCGAGCAGGGTGAGATCGACCGGGTCAAGGCGAGCTGGATTGCCGGCATCCAGCAGGAGAAGGTCAACCCGGGTGCGGTGGCGATGCGCGTGCTGCCGCCGCTGCTGTACGGCAAGGGCCACCCGTATGCCATTCCGTTCACCGGCAGCGGTGACGAAGCAGCGATCAACGGCCTGACCCGCGAAGACCTGGTCGACTTCCACCGCGACTGGCTGCGCCCGCAGAACGGAACCCTGATCGTGGTCGGTGACACCACCCTGGCCGAGATCGTGCCGCTGCTGGACAAGCAGCTGGGCGACTGGAAGGCTGCGGGCGACGCCCCGCAGGTGAAGGCCGCCACCGACGTGGCATTGCCGAAGGGCCCGCGCGTGTTCCTGATCGACCAGCCGGGTGCGGTGCAGGCCAACCTGTTCGCCGGCCAGGTGGTGGCGCCGTCCAGCGCCGCCAGTTCGACCCGCTTCGATATCGCCAACGGCGTGATCGGCGGCGACTTCACCTCGCGCCTGAACATGAACCTGCGTGAGGACAAGCACTGGTCGTACGGTGCGCGCAGCAGCGCGATCAACTCGGTGGGCCAGCGCCCGTGGATGGCCAGCGCGCCGGTGCAGATCGACAAGACCGGCCCGGCGATGGCGGAAATGCGCAAGGAAATCGCCGCGTTCGCCGATGGCAGCAAGCCGGCCACCGCCGCCGAGGTCAACCGCATCCGCAACATCCAGACCCTGAGCCTGCCCGGTGCCTACGAGACCGCCAGCGCGGTCGCCTCGACCATCGGTTCGATCGTGCAGTTCAAGCGTCCGGACGACTACGTGCTGCGTCGCAAGGCCGAGATCGAGGCGATGACCCCGGCGCAGGTGCAGCAGGCCGCCGCCGAGATCAAGCCACAGGCGCTGACCTGGGTGGTGGTGGGTGATCTCAAGCAGACCGAAGCGGCCGTGCGTGCGCTGAACCTGGGCGAGGTGACGGTGATCGACGCCGAAGGCAACCCGGTCAAGAAATAAGGGATGCGCCTGCCCGCCCCCGCGGGCAGGCCTCCCCAGGTAGTGCCGGCCGCTGGCCGGCAACCTTGCCGTGGTAGTGCCGGCCGCTGGCCGGCAACGCCGTGACCCGAAGGCGGGGTCAGAGCCCGCTGCGGGGGATCCGTCCCCCCACCGGCTACCCCCGATTCAGGCGGTTCAGGCAGAATCCCTCCATACCCTTCCAGGATCTGCCCATGCGCGTTCTGCTGCTTTCCTCCCTGCTGCTCACCGTCACCGCCTGTACCTGGGTGCCGATCGAACCGGCCGGCAAGGCGACCCGCGTGCTGCCGGCAGGCCCGGTTCCCGCTGGCTGCATTGCCAAGGGCGAGGTGGTGGTGACCGTGAAGAGCAAGGTCGGCTTCTACAACCGCAACCCGCTGCGCGTGCAGGAAGAGCTGGAAACCCTGGCCCGCAACGAGGCCCCGAGCGCCGGCGCCAATGCCGTGCAGGCCGCCGCGGCCCCGGCCGATGGCAGCCAGCGCTTCGCCGCATTCCAGTGCCCGCCGCGCTGAACGCTTCACCATACGGCCAAGGCTGAATTCGTAAAGATGCGGTGAAGGCCCCGGGGGTTATAGAATAGCGCCCCCTTTTGCCTGAGCCTTGGCGCTAACCTCGATGCTCTTCAAGAATGTCTCGATCGCCGGCCTGGCACACGTCGACGCGCCGCATACGCTGACCACCAAGGAAATCAACGAACGCCTGCAGCCGACGTTGGATCGCCTGGGTATCCGCACCGACGTGCTCGGCGACATCGCCGGCATCCACGCGCGCCGCCTGTGGGACAACGGCGTGCTGGCGTCCGACGCTGCCACCATGGCAGGCCGCAAGGCACTGGAAGACGCAGGCATCAATGCGACGCAGGTTGGCCTGCTGGTCAACACCTCGGTCAGCCGCGACTACCTGGAGCCGTCCACGGCCTCCATCGTCTCGGGCAACCTCGGCGTCAGCGACGAGTGCATGACCTTCGACGTCGCCAATGCCTGCCTGGCCTTCATCAACGGCATGGACATCGCCGCGCGCATGATCGAGCGCGGTGACATCGACTACGCGCTGGTGGTGGACGGCGAGACCGCCAACCTGGTGTACGAGAAGACCCTGGAGCGCATGACCGCCCCGGACGTCACCGCCGACGATTTCCGCAACGAGCTGGCCGCCCTGACCACCGGTTCGGGTGCCGCGGCGATGGTGATGGCGCGCTCGGAGCTGGTGCCGGACGCGCCGCGCTACAAGGGCGGCGTGACGCGCTCGGCCACCGAGTGGAACCAGCTGTGCCTGGGCAACCTGGACCGCATGGTCACCGACACCCGCCTGCTGCTGATCGAAGGCATCAAGCTGGCACAGAAGACCTTCACCGCTGCCAAGATCGCCTTGGGCTGGGCCGTGGAAGAGCTGGACCAGTTCGTGATCCACCAGGTCAGCCAGCCGCACACCGCGGCGTTCATCAAGAACTTCGGCATCGACCCGAAGAAGGTGATGACCATCTTCGGCGAGCACGGCAACATCGGCCCGGCCTCGGTGCCGATCGTGCTGAGCAAGCTCAAGCAGCTGGGCAAGCTGAAGAAGGGCGATCGCATCGCGCTTCTGGGTATCGGCTCGGGCCTGAACTGCTCGATGGCTGAAGTGGTCTGGTAAAAGAGTCACCGCTGACCTGCTGCACGACGGGCAGCGATGATTTTTCCAAGTGTTCAAGGGCCGGTTTACCGGCCCTTTCTACAGGTGCGATCCGATGTCCCAGCTTCCCGGTTACCCCGCCCACCCGCAGCGCTTCGAGGTACGCCCCGGCCTGTCGATGAACTATCTCGACGAAGGCCCGCGCGACGGCGAGGTGGTGGTGATGGTGCATGGCAACCCGTCGTGGAGCTATTACTGGCGCACGCTGGTCGCCGGCCTGTCGGACACGTACCGCTGCATCGTGCCGGACCACATCGGCATGGGCCTGTCGGACAAGCCCGATGACAGCCGCTACGAGTACACGCTGCAGTCGCGCGTTGACGACCTCGATGCGCTGCTCAAGCACCTGGGCATCACCGGTCCGGTGACCCTGGCGGTGCACGACTGGGGCGGCATGATCGGTTTCGGCTGGGCGCTGTCGCATCACGACCAGGTGAAGCGCCTGGTGGTGCTCAACACCGCCGCGTTCCCGATGCCGGCGGCGAAGAAGATGCCGTGGCAGATCGCGCTGGGCCGCCACTGGAAGATCGGCGAGTGGATCATCCGCACCTTCAACGCGTTCTCGTCAGGTGCCTCGTGGCTGGGCGTGGAGCGGAAGATGCCGGCCGACGTGCGCCGCGCCTACGTGTCGCCGTACAACAGCTACGCCAACCGCATCAGCACCATCCGCTTCATGCAGGACATCCCGCTGTCGCCGGCCGACAAGGCGTGGTCGCTGCTGGAACGTGCCGGCAAGGCGCTGCCGTCGTTCGCCGACCGGCCGGCCTTCCTCGGCTGGGGCCTGCGCGACTTCGTGTTCGACCACCACTTCCTGAAGGGCTTCCAGGCCGCGCTGCCGCAGGCCCAGGTACATGCGTTCGAGGACGCCGGCCACTACGTGCTGGAAGACAAGCACGAAGTGCTGGTGCCGGAGATCCGCGCCTTTCTGGACAAGAACCCGATCTGATCGGTGTGCCGACCAACGGTCGGCATCCACCCCTTCCTCTTCCGGTGGGTGCCGACCGTTGGTCGGCACACCCGAAGGGTTGATGAGGTTGCCGGCCAGCGGCCGGCACTACCATTACGCGGCGACCGGCGCCTGCGGCGGCGAGGAAGGGCTGTTGCCGTTGTCGTCCGGATGGTCGTCGTCGTTGTCGGCGTCATCGCGCCAGCGCCAGTCGGCCGGCGTCAACGGATCCAGGCCATAGGCGATGCGCGCCTTGTCGCACTGCGGGCTGGCCTTGCCATACTCCCACGATGCATCCACCTCGCGGCACACGCTGGGCCGGTTGGGATGGATGGTGCAGCGTGAATACACGCCGATCTGCGCATCCAGCGCCACGCAGCGCACCGGCTTGGAATGGGTGCCGCGCATGCACAGGCGGTGCGGGTCCAGCACCTCGGTGAGCTGGTGCGGCACGCCGCCGGGGGTGACCTCGTCTGATTCCATCCAGTGGAAGGCCACGCGGTACTGGGTGCAGCAGGCGCCGCAGGTCATGCAGGGATGTTGCATGGGCAAGCCGCCTCGGGCGGCAGTCGGAATCAGGAACGAGGGTGCGGATTTTCCACGAAGTGGGCCGCCGCGCAAGAAATTCCGTAAGCGGCGACAATGAACGGATGAACCGACCCTGCAATATTGCCGCCCGCTTGCCTGAACTGGCGCGTGAACGGCCTGATCAGATCGCCATCCGCTGCCCTGGCCGCCGTGGCGCCGGCAACGGCATGGCCGCCTACGACGTGACCCTGGATTACCGCCAGCTGGACGCCCGCAGCGACGCCATGGCGGCCGGCCTGGCCGGCTACGGGATCGGCCGTGGAGTGCGCACGGTGGTGATGGTGCGGCCGTCGCCGGAGTTCTTTCTGCTGATGTTTGCCCTGTTCAAGCTGGGCGCGGTGCCGGTGCTGGTCGACCCGGGCATCGACAGGCGCGCGCTGAAGCAGTGCCTGGACGAGGCGCAGCCGGAGGCCTTCATCGGCATTCCGCTGGCGCACTTGGCGCGGCTGGTGCTGCGCTGGGCACCCTCGGCGGCGCGCCTGGTGACCGTGGGCCGCCGCCTCGGCTGGGGCGGGGCCACGCTGGCCGCGCTGGAGCGCGCCGGCGCCAAGGGTGGGCCGATGCTGGCCGCCACCGACGGCGAGGACATGGCCGCGATCCTGTTCACCAGCGGCTCCACCGGCGTGCCCAAGGGCGTGGTCTACCGCCATCGCCACTTCGTCGGCCAGATCCAGCTGCTGGGCAGCGCCTTCGGCATGGAAGCGGGCGGGGTGGACCTGCCGACCTTCCCGCCGTTTGCCCTGTTCGATCCTGCGCTGGGCCTGACCTCGGTCATCCCGGACATGGACCCGACCCGGCCGGCACAGGCCGACCCGGCCCGCCTGCATGACGCCATCCAGCGCTTCGGCGTGACCCAGCTGTTCGGCTCGCCGGCGCTGATGCGGGTGCTGGCGAAGCATGGCCGGCCGCTGCCGACGGTGACCCGGGTGACCTCGGCGGGTGCGCCGGTGCCGCCGGACGTAGTCGCCACCATCCGCAGCCTGCTGCCGGCCGACGCGCAGTTCTGGACGCCGTATGGCGCTACCGAGTGCCTGCCGGTAGCGGTGGTCGAAGGCCGCGAGCTGGAACGCACGCGCGCCGCCACCGAGGCCGGCGCCGGCACCTGCGTGGGCAGCGTGGTGGCGCCGAACGAAGTGCGCATCATCGCCATCGATGACGCGCCGCTGGCCGACTGGTCGCAGGCGCGCGTGCTGGCGGTCGGCGAAGTGGGTGAAATCACGGTGGCTGGCCCGACCGCCACCGACAGCTACTTCAACCGCCCGCAGGCCACGGCTGCAGCGAAGATCCGCGAGACGCTGGCCGATGGCAGCACCCGCGTGGTGCATCGCATGGGCGACGTCGGTTACTTCGATGCGCAGGGTCGCCTGTGGTTCTGCGGGCGCAAGACGCAGCGCGTGGAAACCGCGCGCGGACCGCTGTACACCGAACAGGTCGAGCCGGTGTTCAACACCGTCGCAGGCGTGGCGCGCACCGCGCTGGTCGGTGTCGGCGCCGCCGGTGCGCAGGTGCCGGTGCTGTGCGTGGAACTGCTGCGCGGCCAGTCCGACAGCCCGGCGCTGCAGGAAGCGCTGCGTGCGCACGCCGCAGCGCGCACGCCTGAGGCCGGCCTGCAGCACTTCCTGGTGCATCCGGCGTTCCCCGTCGATATCCGTCACAACGCCAAGATCGGCCGCGAGAAGCTCGCCGTCTGGGCCAGCGCCGAACTGGAGAAGCGCGCATGAAGATCCTGGTCACCGGTGGTGGTGGGTTCCTTGGCCAGGCGCTGTGCCGCGGGCTGGTCGAACGTGGCCACCAGGTACTGGCGTTCAACCGCAGCCATTACCCGGAGCTGCAGGTGATGGGCGTCGGCCAGATCCGTGGCGACCTGGCCGACCCGCAGGCGGTCCTGCATGCGGTGGCCGGCGTCGATGCGGTATTCCACAACGGTGCCAAGGCCGGTGCGTGGGGCAGTTATGACAGCTACCACCAGGCCAATGTGGTCGGCACCGACAACGTCATCGCCGCCTGCCGTGCGCACGGTATCGGCCGGCTGGTCTACACCTCCACGCCCAGCGTGACGCACCGGGCCACGCACCCCGTAGAAGGCCTCGGCGCCGACGAAGTGCCGTACGGCGAAGATTTCCAGGCGCCCTATGCGGCCACCAAGGCGATTGCCGAACAGCGCGTGCTGGCAGCCAATGACGCCTCGCTGGCGACGGTGGCGCTGCGTCCGCGCCTGATCTGGGGCCCTGGCGACCAGCAGCTGGTACCGCGCCTGGCCGAACGTGCACGACAGGGCCGCCTGCGCCTGGTGGGCGATGGCAGCAACAAGGTCGATACCACCTACATCGACAACGCCGCGCTTGCCCACTTCCTCGCCTTCGAGGCACTGGCGCCCGGTGCCGCATGTGCAGGCAAGGCCTACTTCATTTCCAACGGCGAACCGCTGCCGATGCGCGAGCTGGTCAACAAGCTGCTGCAGGCGGTGGGTGCACCGACCGTGGACAAGGCGATCAGCTTCAAGACCGCGTACCGTATCGGCGCCATCTGCGAGCGGCTGTGGCCGCTGCTGCGCCTGCGCGGCGAACCGCCGTTGACCCGGTTCCTGGCCGAACAGCTGTGCACGCCGCACTGGTACAGCATGGAGCCGGCCCGCCGTGACTTCGGCTATGTGCCGCAGGTCAGCATCGAAGAAGGGCTGCGCAGGCTGAAGGCTTCATCTGCTGCTTAGATCGCCGTCACTGGTTGCACACCGCAGGATCGGGAGGATGGACCCACGCCATCCAAGGCTCGACCACCCGCGAGGAGCGCCATGCTGCATTACGCCATCATTTTCTTTGTCATCGCCATCATCGCCGCCGTTCTGGGTTTCTCCGGTATCGCCGGCGCCGCAACGAACATCGCCTGGATCCTGTTCGTGGTGTTCCTGATCCTTGCGGTGATCTCGATGTTCCGCAAGCGCGGCTAGCCGGTAGTGCCGGCCGCTGGCCGGCATCGCTTTCCGCAGAGTCGAGCCATGCTCGACTCTGCGGGCGATCACCACGTTACACAGCGCTCTGCAGCCCGCGATCAGCTTCGTGGCGTTCCAGCGCCAGCTCGATCAGGCGCGTGATCAGCGCGGTGTAGTCGACACCGCTGGCGCCCCACAACTTCGGGTACATGCTGATGCGGGTGAAGCCCGGCAGCGTGTTGACCTCGTTGATGACGATCTCGCCGTCTGCGGTGAGGAACACATCCACGCGCGCCATGCCCGCACACTCCAGCGCCTGGTAGGCCTGCCGCGCGATCTGCTGGATGCGCGTCTGGGTGGCGGCGTCGATGTCGGCCGGCACCACCACTTCAGCGCCATAGTCATTGATGTACTTGGTGTCGTAGGCGTAGAACTCGTCGTGCACCACCACCTCGCCGCATACGCTGGCCTGCGGGTGCTCGTTGCCCAGCACTGCGCATTCGATCTCGCGGCCGACCACCGCCGATTCCACCAGCACCTTGTGGTCGTAGCGCAGCGCCAATGCCAGTGCCTCGGCGAAGCCCGCCGCATCCTTGACCTTGCTCACACCCACCGACGAACCCTGGTTGGCCGGCTTCACGAACAGCGGCAGGCCGAGCTGGGCGATCACCGCGTCGGCATCGACCTCCGCGGCCTGATGGCGACGGATGCACAGCCACGGCGCCACCTGCAGCCCCGCGTCGCGCAGCAGGCGCTTGGTCACGTCCTTGTCCATCGCCACCGCCGAGCCCAGTACCGGCGAACCGACGAAGGGCAGATTGGCCATGCGCAGCAGCCCCTGCAGCGCACCGTCTTCGCCGAGTGGCCCATGCAGGATCGGCAACACCACATCGATCTGGCCCAGCGCGCTGGCCGCATCGCACGGCTGCAGCTGCGCCTGCTCGGCGCCCGGGCGCACCGCCAGCGACTGGCCCGAGCGATGCAGCGCGATGCGCGACGGATCATCGGCATTGATCAGGAAGGTATCCGGCTGGCTCAGATGCCACTGGCCCTGCTTGTCGATGCCGACCAGCACCGGCTCGAAGCGCTCGCGATCAAGCGCATCGAGGATGTTCTTCGCCGACTGCAGCGAAACTTCGTGCTCGGAGGACTTGCCCCCGAAAATGATGCCGACCCGGGTCCGTGCCATGGGGAGTGCGATGTCCTGTGCGTTGCGTGGCCCCATAGCATGAACCTTCATCGGCCATCCGCGTGAGGCACAGGTGAACCAGAAATCCATCCACGCATGGCGTGGATCTACCGTGTCGACCAAGGTCGACACCCACCAAGAGCAGCAGGAACCTGTCGAAGGCGGGGTGGGCCGGTTGCGGGGGTGTCCGCGGCATGGATGCCGCGGCCAAGCCCCCACGGACGGGTTTACGGCGTCCCCCGCAACCGGCCCCGTCCCGCCAACCCACGGAATGCCCGCTGTTGCTGTTGCTTCGGCTATTGCCGTTGCCGTTGCATCTGCGGGTGCCGGGCGGCAGCCCGGCCCAAGCCCCCCACCCACGCAGGTAGAATGCGCACATGGCTCTCTCCCTGCTCAAGTCCCTCAAGCCGGTCGCTGGCCGCGCCCTGCAGATCGCCCTGAACCGCGCGCTGGCGCTGGATCCGGATACCCGCCATGCATTGGCCAGCCTCGACGGCCGGCATATCGACCTGACCCTGGAAGCGCCGTCGCTGGCCATGCGCATCAGCGTCGACGGCGACCAGCTGCGGGTCGGCCCGGTGGATGCGCAGGAAGCCGACCTGGCCGTGCGCAGCAGCCTGGCCGGCGTGCTGGCGCAGCTGCCGCTGCTGGCCAACGCGCGGCGCGGCGACAACAACGGCAAGGGCCGTGTGCGCGTGGCCGGCGATGCCGAGCTGGCGCGCCGCCTGCAGCAGCTGGCCAAGGGCTTCGATCCGGACTGGCAGCAGCCTTTCGTCAGCGTATTCGGCGAAGTACTGGGCGTGCAGGTCGCCAACACCCTGCGCAGCGCCCTGCAGCACGCGCGCCAGGGGGCGATCGACCTGGCCCACAGCGCCGCTGAGTTCATCACCGAGGAGTCGCGCGATGTGGTGCCGCGCGCCGAGCTGGATGCCTTCCACGACGACGTGGATGTGCTGCGCGATGACGTGGAGCGCCTTGGTGCACGCGTGCAGCGCCTGCGGGGTGCCGCATGAAGGCCGTGCTGCGGGCCAGCCGCATTGGCCGGGTGATCCTGCGTTACCGCCTCGACGACCTGCTGCAGGGCACGCCGGCCGAGCGCTGGCTGCGCCTGGCCAAGCCGTTCGTGCCGCGCGCCTCGGCCAGCATCGCCTCGCAGTCGCGCGGCGCGCGCCTGCGCCTGGCGCTGCAGGACCTCGGCCCGATCTTCGTCAAGTTCGGCCAGATCCTGTCCACCCGCCGCGACCTGGTGCCGCCGGACGTGGCCAACGAACTGACCCTGCTGCAGGACCGGGTCAAGCCGTTCGATGGCGAGACCGCGCGCCGCATCGTCGAGGACGCGCTCGGCCTGCCGGTCAGCGAGGCCTTCGCCAGCTTCGACACCGAACCGCTGGCTTCGGCCTCGATCGCGCAGGTGCACGCGGCCACGCTGGCTGATGGTCGCCAGGTGGTGGTCAAGGTACTTCGACCGGGCATCGAGAAGCAGATCGACGCCGACATCGCCCTGCTCAATTCGCTGGCCGCCCTGGTCGAGCGCACCCACCCGCGCGCCGACAAGATCCGGCCGCGCGAAGTGGTGGCCGAGGTCGAGAACACCCTGGCCGCCGAGCTGGACCTGCAGCGCGAAGGCGCCAATGCCAGCGTGCTGCGCCGCTTCTGGGAAAACTCCGACGACCTGTACGTGCCGGAAGTGATCTGGAGCCACACCGCCGAGCGCGCGCTGACCCTGGAGCGGGTGTGGGGCATTCCGTCCGATGACATCGCTGCACTGGACAAGGCCGGCATCGACCGCAAGGCGCTGGCCGCCAAGGGCGTGCGGGTGTTCTATACCCAGGTATTCCGCGACAACTTCTTCCACGCCGATGCGCACGCCGGCAACATCTGGGTCGACACCGATCTGGCGCGCCGTGCCAATCCGCGCTTCATCGCGCTGGACTTCGGCATCATGGGCCAGCTCTCGCAGGAAGATCAGTACTACCTGGCCGAGAACTTCATGGCCATCTTCAACCGCGATTACCGTCGCATCGCCGAACTGCATGTACAGGCACGCTGGATGCCCGACCACGTACGCATCGACGATCTGGAAGCAGCCGTGCGTTCAGTGTGCGAGCCGTACTTCACTCGTCCGCTGTCGCAGATCTCGCTGGCCGAAGTGCTGATGAAGCTGTTCCGGGTGGCGCAGCGCTATCAGCTGACGCTGCAGCCGCAGCTGATCCTGCTGCAGAAGACCCTGCTGAACATCGAGGGCGTCGGCCGCCAGCTGGACCCGCAGATCGACATCTGGGCGGTGGCCAAGCCGGTGCTGGCGAAGATCCTGCGCGAGCGCTACAGCCCGCGCCGGGTGGTGCGCGAGCTGGGCAAGCGCCTGCCGGAAATCATGACCCATGCGCCGGACATGCCGCGGCTGGTGCACGCCTGGCTGACCCAGCAGGTGGAAGGCCGCCACGAACTGGCAATGCGTTCGCGCGATCTGGTCGCGCTCGACGCCAGCCTGCAGCGCCTGCAGAAGCGCGCCGTGGGCGCGATCACCGGCGTCGGCCTGCTCGCCATCGCTGCACTGATGTATGTGCTGCAGCCGCCGGGCTGGTACTGGGGCGACGTGCCGGCGTGGAGCTGGCTGTCCGGTGCGGTCGGTGCAGTGGCGCTGCTGCGCGCGTGGTGGAAGTAGGCCCCATGCTGCAGGCACTCAAGGACGAACTGGCCCGCTTCGGCGCCGACAACGACGCCCGCGAAAGCGCGCGTGGCCGCCGCATGCTCAACATCACGCCAGATACGGGCGAATTCCTCGCGGTGCTGGTCCGCTTCGGCACTGCGCGCCGCGTACTGGAGATCGGTACCTCCAACGGCTATTCGACGCTGTGGCTGGCCGAGGCTGCCGCCGCCATCGACGGCCACGTGACCACGCTGGAATACGCCGAGGACAAGGCGGCGATGGCGCGTGACACCTTCGCGCGCAGTGGCCTGGCCGATCGCATCACGCTGGTCCACGACGATGCCGGGCCGTGGCTGGCAGAGGCCGCCGATGCCAGCATTGACCTGCTGTTCCTCGATTCGGACCGCGGGCAATACGCCGGCTGGTGGCCGCAGCTGCGCCGCGTGCTGCGCCCGGGCGGCCTGCTGGTGGTGGACAACGCCACCTCGCATGCGGGAGAGATGGAACCGTTGCGCGTGCTGCTGGACGCTGATCCGGACTTCAGCACCAGCCTGGTGCCGGTGGGCAACGGCGAGCTGCTGGCCGTACGCAACGCCTGACCGCCGCGCTGCCCGCGCTGATCTGGTAGTGCCGGCCGCTGGCCGGCAACTCCAGCAATCAGGCGACCCTGAGGCAGCCGGCCAGCGGCCAGCTCTACCGCATTCAGTGCCCAGCCTCGATAATCCCGCCGTGAGCACCGAACCTGACACCCTCGCCGCGGTCGAGACTGAAACCGCGCCCCTGCAGCTGCTGCACCTGGATGAGCGCCTGGCCGTGGTCAACAAGCCTGCCGGGCTGATGGTCCACGACAGCAAGCTGGCCCGTGGCGAAGACGACTTCCTGACCGACCGCCTGCGCGAGCAGCTGGGCCGCCCGATCTTCCTCGTGCATCGCCTGGACCGGGCCACCAGTGGCTGCCTGCTGCTGGCCTTTGACCGCGAGACCGCCAGTGCGCTGGGCAAGGCGCTGATGGGTGGCGAGGTGCTGAAGGACTACCTGACCGTCTGCCGGGGCTGGCCGGCCGAACTCGCTTGGCAGGTCGATCATGATCTGGACGGCGGCCCGGGCAAACCGGTGAAAAAGCCGGCGGTCACCGACTTCCAGCGCCTGGCCACCGGCGAGCTGTCGGTGCCGGTCGGCGAGTTCACCCGCTCGCGCTATGCGTTGCTGCGCTGCCAGCCACAGACCGGGCGCTTCCGGCAGATCCGCCGGCACCTCAAGCACCTGTCGCATCACATGATCGGCGACACCAGCCATGGTGATGGCCGCCACAACCGCATCTTCCGCATGCAGGGTGTGCACCGCATGCTGCTGCACGCCGAGCGCCTGCGCTTCCCGCATCCTGAGGGCGGCAACGTGGATGTCAGTGCGCCGCTGGATCGTGAGTTCCAGAAGGCGCTGGACCTGTTCGGCTGGCAGGTGGACCTATAGACGGTAGTGCCGGCCGCTGGCCGGCATCTGCCTGATCCCAACCGTACGAGGTTGCCGGCCAGCGGCCGGTACGACCTCACTTCTTTTCCGGCTCGTTGACGATCGCTTCCAGGTCCTTCTGCAGGTCCGCGAACAGCGGCTGCATGCGCGCCTGGATCGCCACCATCACGTTCTGCATCAGGGCCGGGGTCTTGTCCAGCAGGCTCTGGCCGGCCGCGCTCTCGTAGAACTCGGCCATCGCCAGCACGTCTTCCTTGCTGAAAGTCTTCTTGTACAGGTCCACGTACATCGGCCGCAGCTGCTGCCAGGACAGTGCCTGCCGCAGGGTCTGGCTGGTCCGTGCCTGGATCCGCTTCAGCTGCTCCTGCTGCTGGGCATTGAGCTGGCGCTGTGCGGCTACCTGCTGGAACTGCTGCTGCTGCATCGCCTCGATCTGCGGCAGCATGGTGTCGATCATGCTCTGCGCACGTGACGCGGACAGCAGACGGTTGATGTCGCCATCGGTCGGCGGCGCGGCCAGGGCGGGGACACTGGCCACGGCCAGCGCCAGCAGCAGGGCGGCGCGGCGCAGCAGGGAGGGCAGGGCGGTTGCGGAGCGGGTCATGCGAAGCTTCCTGCGGTACATGGGACGGCCAGCATACCCGCAGCCAAGGCGAAGGCGGCGTGTTCGGTACCTGATCGGCGGCATACGGCGCGCGATGCGCACTCCGACGCGTGGCTGCCGCTACAATGCGCGGATGGGCAGTGGACCGGTCACCATCAACGCGCAGCTTGAAATCCCCGACGGCGAGATCGTCGAGCGGTTCGTGCGTGCCAGCGGTGCCGGTGGCCAGAACGTCAACAAGGTCTCCACTGCGGTGGAACTGCGTTTCGACGTGGCCAACTCGCCCTCGTTGCCCGAACCGTTGCGCACGCGCCTGCTGGCGCGGCGTGACCGGCGCATGACCGGCGAAGGCGTGCTGGTCATCGACGCGCAACGTTTCCGCACCCAGGATCGCAATCGCGAGGATGCGCGCGAGCGGCTGGCGGCCTTCATCCAGGCCGGGCTGAGCGTGCCCAAACCGCGCAAGGCCACCAAGCCGACCCTCGGGTCGAAACTGCGTCGTCTGGACGCCAAACGCGGGCGCGCGCAGATCAAGCGCGGGCGCTCATCACGTGACTGGGAGTGATTGCTTGAACAACCCGACTCCGCTGCTGCCGGCCGTGCCGCCGCAGATGCCACAGGTCAAACCCAACGCCTTCCTGCGCTGGCTGGCGCGCTGCACCCTGCGCATGGGCGGCTGGAAGGTGACCGGCACCCTGCCTGACATCCCGCGCCTGGTGTTCATCATCGCGCCGCATTCGTCCAACTGGGACGGCCTGTGGGGCATGGCGGCCAAGATCGCGCTGGGCATGAAGGTGAAGGTGCTGGGCAAGGCCTCGCTGTTCTGGTGGCCGCTGGGGCCGCTGCTGCACAAGCTGGGCGTGATCCCGCTGGACCGCAGCTCGCCGCAGGGCACGGTGGGCCAGGCGGTGGACCTGCTTCGCAACAACGAGAAGATGTGGTTCGCCATCACGCCCGAGGGCACCCGCAAGGCGGTGAAGGAGTGGAAGGCCGGCTTCCTGAAGATCGCCCGGATGGCAGACGTGCCGATCCTGACCGCCTATTTCCACTATCCGGAAAAGACCATCGGCATCGGTCCGCTGTTCACCCCGAGTGGCGACGATGTGGCCGACATGGCTGCCATCCGCGAGTTCTACCGGCCGTGGATCGGCAAGACCCGCGGCACGGTCTGAGCCGGCCGCAGGCCGTCGCATAGACGCCACGTCCGGCACATGCCGGGCGAGCGCGACAGGAGTAGGGTGGAGGGCTGGTATTCCATACCGTCTGCCCAAGGAGCGTTTTACATGTCGCGTACCGTAGTCCTGGCCGCCGCCATCAGCCTGGCGCTGGCGGCCTGTTCCGGCAAGGAGTCCACCCCCGTGTCCGATGCCCAGAAAGCCCCGGCCCAGCAGCCGGCCGAAGCCTCCACCAATCCGCTGCTGAGCGCCAGCACGCTGCCGTTCCAGGCGCCGCAGTTCGACAAGATCAAGGACAGCGACTACCTGCCGGCCTTCGAAGAAGGCATGCGCCAGCACCTGGCCGACGTTCGCAAGATCGCCGACAGCAGCGAGCCGGCCACCTTCGACAACACCATCGTGGCGATGGAGCGCAGCGGCGAGACCCTGACCCGCGTGTCGCGCATCTTCTTCGGCCTGGTCCAGGCCGATACCAACGATGCGCGCCAGAAGATCCAGGAAGAAGTGGCGCCGAAGCTGGCCGCGCACCAGGACGAGATCAACCTCGACCCGAAGCTGTTCGCGCGCGTGAAGTCGATCTATGACCAGCGCGACACGCTTGAACTGGATCCGGTGCAGAAGCGCCTGGTCGAGCACTACTACGATGGCCTGGTGCGCGCCGGTGCACAGCTGTCCGACGCCGACAAGGCATCGCTGCGCAAGCTCAACGTGGAAGAGACCACGCTCTCCACCCAGTTCCATACCCGCCTGGTGGCTGCCACCGCCGCTGCGGCCGTTGTCGTTGACGACAAGGCCAAGCTGGCCGGCCTGGACGAGGATGCGATCAACAACGCCGCCAACGCAGCGAAGGAGCGCAAGCTGGATGGCAAGTTCCTGCTGCCGCTGCAGAACACCACCCAGCAGCCGGTGCTCGGTTCGCTGAGTGATCGTGACCAGCGTGCCGCCGTGCTGAAGGCTTCGGAAACCCGTGCCGAGCGTGGCGATGCCAACGACACCCGGCAGACCGTGCAGCGTCTGGCCCAGCTGCGCGCGCAGAAGGCCAAGCTGCTCGGCTTCGATACCTTCGCCGACTACCAGCTGGGCGACCAGATGGCCAAGACCCCGGCCGCCGCGCTCAAGCTGCTGACCGACACCGTGCCGGCCGCCACCGCCAAGGCCCGCGCAGAAGCCGGCGAGATCCAGAAGGTGATCGACGCGCAAAAGGGCGGTTTCCAGGTCGCCGCCTCGGACTGGGATTTCTACGCCGAGCAGGTGCGCAAGGCCAAGTACGATCTGGACGAGTCGCAGATCAAGCCGTACTTCGAACTGGACAACGTGCTGCAGAACGGCGTCTTCTACGCCGCCACCCAGCTGTACGGCATCACCTTCAAGCCGCGTACCGACATTCCGACCTACAACCCGGACATGAAGGTGTACGAAGTCTTCGACAAGGACGGCACCTCGCTGGCCCTGTTCTACACCGACTACTTCAAGCGTGACAGCAAGTCCGGCGGCGCCTGGATGGACGTGTTCGTCGAGCAGGACGGCCTGACCGGCGCCAAGCCGGTGGTCTACAACGTCTGCAACTTCACCAAGCCGGCCGCCGGCCAGCCTGCGCTGATCAGCTTCGACGACGTCACCACCATGTTCCATGAGTTCGGCCATGCACTGCATGGCATGTTCTCGAACGTGAAGTATCCGTCGATTGCCGGCACCGCCACCTCGCGCGACTTCGTCGAGTTCCCGTCGCAGTTCAACGAGCACTGGGCACTGGACCCGAAGGTGTTCGCCAACTACGCCAAGCACTACAAGACCGGCGAGGCGATGCCGCAGGAGCTGGTCGACAAGATCCTCAAGGCACGCAGCTTCAACCAGGGCTATGCGACTACCGAGTACCTGTCGGCCGCACTGCTGGACCTGGCCTGGCACACGCAGAAGGCCGACGCGCCGCTGCAGGACGTCGGCGCCTTTGAAGCGAGCGCGCTGAAGAAGTTCAAGGTCGACCTGCCGCAGGTGCCGCCGCGTTACCGCACCACCTACTTCGACCACATCTGGGGTGGCGGTTACTCGGCCGGCTACTACGCCTACTTCTGGGCCGAAGTGCTGGATCATGACACCTACCAGTGGTTCACCGAACACGGTGGCCTGACCGCCGCCAATGGCCAGGAATTCCGCGACAAGATCCTCTCGCGCGGCAACAGCGTGGAGCTGTCGACCCTGTACCGCGATTTCCGCGGCAAGGACCCGTCGGTGGAACCGCTGCTGAAGTTCCGCGGGCTGAAGTAAGCGCGACCTGAAGTACGAAAGAAATAACGGCGGGGGAAACCCCGCCGTTTTTCGTTGAATCGATGCCATCGACAGATTCCGCAGTGTGCCGCTCATCCACGCATGGCGTGGATCCATGTATCGACCAAGGTCGACACCCACCAGAAGCAGGCCATGCTGTTCCGACAGTTCGCGGAGATCTGTCGAAGGCGGGGTGGGTCCGGTTGCGGGGGTGTCCGCGGCATGGATGCCGCGGCCAAGCTTACAGGGACGTACTTGCAGCGTCCCCCGCAACCGGACCCACCCCGCCATCCCCCAGGAAACCGGCTTTGGCTGTTGCTGTTGCTGATGAGGTTGCCGGCCAGCGGCCGGCACTACCGGGTGCCGGGCACAGCCCGGCCATCACGTCCCCACGTGTACCCGGTTGGCTTGTTCGGCCAGCCCCAGGTGATCCAGCGCGATGTCCAGCGCCAGCACATAGCTCTGCGCACCGTAGCCGGCGGCGATGCCCAGGCGCTGGCCGACACCGGCCGGCAGGCACGGCTCGGCCACCGCGCCGTCGTCATGTACTTCCACGTAGGCGTTGTGCAGGTAGGGCAGCAGGCGCTGAAGACGCAGGCTGTTGGCACACGCACCCGGGTCCAGCAGCGTCACCTCGCCACGGCTGTGGTCGGCCACGCGCAGGGCGTCCAGCAGTTCCTGTTCCGAGCCGCAGGCGCGTATCGCCACGCTGGTGCCGGCGTCGATTGCCCGGTGCACCAACGACTTCAGTACCGGTGCCGGCAGCGGCATGGCGGTACGGATCAGCGCACCGGCGGCTTCCGGGCCACGGATGATGAAGATCGACATGGCTCAGCCCTCCTGCGCCAGGCGGCGGCCGACGATGGCCAGCGACAACGGATAACCGGCCTGCTGGCTGCGCTGGTCGATGACCACCGCCGCGGGGCCATGCTGCAGTCGCAGGCGCGACTCCAGGCCGGGCTCGCTGGGTGCCTGCAACTCGATGTACTGCGCCGGCAGCCGTTCCAGCGCCGCCTGCAGCGCACCGCCCTCGGCCTGCCATTGCGCCTCGTCGGCCACGCCGACATCCAGCAGCACCCAGTCGGCCGAACGCGCCTGCGGCTGGCACAGGCACTGGCGCACTTCGGACAGGCTGGCGCAGTCGCTGCACAGTACGCGATGGCCGCTCAGCTGCGCCGGCAATTGCGGGCGCGGCGCGGACGAAGATGCGTGGCGGATCACCAGGAGGGTCATACAACACCTTGCGGAATGCGCCCTGTGGCGCGGTGGGCACACGATGCGCGCGCTGGCCGTAAAGGTGCGATGCCGGCGGCCGGTCCCGCGCGTAAAACCTGCGTAACCCGGCGCTACCGGGAACCTCTCCCCCCATGTGTGGTCTGATGCAGCTACCACCCACCCGGAGCCTGCCATGGACGCCGTTGCCCGCCCTCCCTTTTCCGATCGCGCGCTGGCCTGGCTGAAAAAGGAGGCGCTGCCGTTGCTGGTGATGCTCGGCCTGCTCGCCGCCGCCCGCGATACCCTCGCCAACCACTACGTGGTGCCCAGCGGTTCGATGCAGCCGACCCTGCAGCCCGGCGACCGGGTGG
Source organism: Stenotrophomonas sp. YJH_SMC_120 (assembly GCF_059368675.1). Lineage (NCBI taxonomy): Bacteria > Pseudomonadati > Pseudomonadota > Gammaproteobacteria > Lysobacterales > Lysobacteraceae > Stenotrophomonas > Stenotrophomonas sp. YJH_SMC_120. Next base: position 2,030 of record NZ_JCAFRY010000005.1, on the reverse strand, counting down.
TGGTGGACATGCGCGCCTACGGCCTGCGCCTGCCATTCACCAGCAGGGAGCTGATGTCCACCGGCACGCCGCAGCGCGGCGAAGTGGCGGTATTCGATTCGCCAGCCGACGGCACCCGCCTGATCAAGCGCGTTGCCGCAGTGGCCGGTGACCATGTGCAACTGCACGAAGGGCACCTGACCATCAACGGCCAGCCGCTGCAGACTGCGGACCTGCAGGATGTGGAAGCCTTTGGTGAACGCCGTGCCAGCCTCGATCTGGACATGGGGGGCGGCCCGGACATCGCCGACCTGGTGGTGCCGGACGGCAAGGTGCTGGTGCTGGGTGACCACCGTGGCAACAGCTTCGATGGCCGCTTCTTCGGCTTCGTCGATGCCGACAAGGTCTACGGCCGTGCGGTGGCGGTGTACTACCGCCGCGGCGACGGTTTCGAGTGGCAGCGCCTGTAAGCTGAATTGATACTTCTTGAGTATCAATCCTGACTTATCAGGTTATGGATCGACTGGATGGACGGGCCTTAGTCTGAGGCCCGTTCCCTCCCACGCCCGGCCGTCCCCACCGGCCTTTCGATTCCATGACTGGCGAAACTGCGGCGGCCGTTGAAGGCCGTCCCTCCACTCTCGATACCGGCACCGACACCCGCATCCAGCAGGGCACCCCGGCCTTCCGCCGCACCGCGATGGCGCTGTTCCTGGCCGGCTTCTCCACCTTCGGCCTGCTGTACACGGTGCAGCCGCTGCTGCCCGAGTTCAGCCGTCACTTCGGCGTGTCCGCCGCCGGCAGCGCGATGTCGCTGTCGTTGACCACTGGCACGCTGGCGGTGGCGATGCTGCTGGCCGGTCTGCTGTCCGACGCGGTCGGCCGTCGCCCGTTGATGATCGTTGCGCTGTTGGCGTCGGCCATGCTGTCGCTGTGCACCGCGCTGGTGGACGACTGGACCACGCTGCTGGTGCTGCGGACCCTGCTTGGCCTGGCGCTGAGCGGCGTGCCGGCGGTGGCGATGACCTACCTGGTCGAGGAAATGGACGGCCGCGCGCTGGGCCTGGCGATGGGCCTGTACATCGGCGGCAACGCCATCGGTGGCATGAGCGGGCGCCTGCTGGCCGGCATCATCGCCGACCATTGGGGCTGGCGCTGGGGCATCGGCGTGGTCTCGATCATCGCCGTGGCCAGCACCGTGCTGCTGTGGCTGCAGCTGCCACCGTCGCGGCACTTCCATGCCCGTCGCGGCGGCCTGCGCCAATTGCCGTCGCGCTGGCGCACGCTGTTCGCCGACCCGGGCCTGCCGTGGCTGTTCGCCACCTCGTTCGTACTGATGGGCGTGTTCGTCACCCTCTACAACTACCTGGGCTATCACCTGCTGGCGCCGCCCTACCATCTCAGCCAGACCGTGGTCGGGCTGATCTTCAGCGTCTATCTGGTGGGTACCTTCAGTTCGGCGTGGATGGGCCAGCAGGCCACGCGCTACGGACGCGGCCGCATCCTGTCGATCTCGTTCGCGCTGATCGGCGCCGGCATCGCGCTGCTGGCGATGCCGTGGCTGAGCACGATGGCGCTGGGTATCGCACTGGTGACCTTCGGCTTCTTCGGTGGTCATTCCGTGGCCAGCAGCTGGGTTGGAAGCCGCGCCGGTGCGATGCGTGCGGAAGCCTCGGCGCTGTATCTGTTCGCCTACTACCTGGGGTCCAGCGTGCTGGGCGGTGTGGGTGGCCTGGCCTATGCAGCCTGGGACTGGCTTGGCGTGTGTGCGTTCGCCGCCGCGCTGACCCTGATCGGCGGTGGCATCGTCTGGACGCTGCAGCAGCGCGCGCCACAGCCGGTCACGGCGTGACCCAACGCACGGTAGTGCCGGCCGCTGGCCGGCAACCACGGTGTGGTGGGTTTGCCGAGGTAGAGTCGACTGTTAGTTGTGATCTCTCGGTAGGTTGTTCATCCGGGGCATCTTTGGAAAATGGTGGTTACCACACCTATCCAGTCCCCAAAGAGCCCGGATGAACCACCATAAAAATGCCCGTTTGACGCCGTTTAGT